>CACXHF010000440.1 GCA_902767305.1 uncultured Eubacteriales bacterium | reverse complement strand
CCTGCACAGCGAGAACTCCCCTGAGGATATGATCCTGGAAGTCATCCCCGTGCTTCCTCCCGACCTGCGTCCCATGGTGCAGTTGGATGGTGGCCGTTTCGCCACCTCCGACCTCAACGACCTGTACCGTCGCGTCATCAACCGCAACAACCGTCTGGCAAGACTGCTCGATCTCGGTGCACCGGAGATTATCGTGCGCAACGAGAAGAGAATGCTGCAGGAAGCGGTTGACGCCCTGATCGACAACGGCCGCCGCGGCCGTCCGGTAACCGGTCCCGGAAACCGGGCACTCAAATCCCTTTCGGATTTCCTGCGCGGCAAGCAGGGACGTTTCCGTCAGAACCTGCTTGGCAAGCGTGTTGACTATTCAGGCCGTTCGGTTATCGTCGTCGGTCCTGAGCTCAAGCTGCATCAGTGCGGTCTGCCCAAGGGAATGGCGCTCGAGCTGTTTAAGCCCTTTGTCATGGAACGTCTGGTCAATACCAACATCGTTCACAATGTCAAGAGTGCCAAGCGTATGGTAGACCGCGGCGAGACGCGTGTGTGGGACATCCTTGAAAAAGTCATCAAGGAGCATCTGGTTCTGCTGAACCGTGCCCCGACCCTGCATCGTCTGGGCATTCAGGCATTTGAGCCGGTCCTGGTGGAAGGCAAGGCCATCAAGCTTCATCCGCTGGCCTGTACCGCTTTCAATGCGGACTTCGACGGTGACCAGATGGCAGTTCACGTTCCGCTTTCCATGGAAGCACAGGCGGAGGCCCGTTTCCTCATGCTCTGTGCCAACAATATTCTGAAGCCGCAGGACGGCAAGCCGGTTATCTCTCCGTCTCAGGACATGGTTATCGGCTGCTATTACCTCTCCTGCATCCGGCCGGGTGCAAAGGGTGAGGGACGCTGCTTCGCCAATGAAGATGAAGCGATGATGGCGTACCTGACCGGACAGCTGGATCTTCAGGCAAAGATCAAAGTACGTATTGAGCGGTTCTGGGAGGGGAATTCCTACCGCCGCACCATCGAAACAAGCCTTGGCCGTCTGATTCTGAACAGCAATCTGCCGCAGGATATGGGCTTCCAGCCGCGCGAGACGCTGGATGACATGTTCAAACTGGAGATTGACAAGAAGGTCGGCAAAAAGGAACTGGGCCAGATTGTCGACATGTGCTTCCGTGCACACGGCGTTTCGGAGACGGCCCGCGTTCTGGATAACATCAAGGCCATGGGCTATAAGTATTCGACGCTGGGCGCGATTACCGTTTCCGTGTCGGATATCATTGTGCCACCTGAAAAGGCACCGATTCTTTCCGGCGCAGAAAAAGAGGTCCGGAAGATTGAAAAGATGTTCAAGCGTGGTCTTCTGACCGATGAGGAACGTTATACCCGTGTTGTCGACATCTGGTCGAAGACGACGGATGAAATCAAGGGCAAGATCATGAATCATATGGATGAATTCAACCCGGTCCGTATGATGACAGACTCCGGTGCCCGCGGTTCCATTTCGCAGGTTTCCCAGCTGGCCGGCATGCGCGGCATGATGGCATCCCCGACCGGACGTCCTCTCGAAATGCCGGTTAAGGCGAATTTCCGCGAGGGTCTGTCCGTTCTGGAATTCTTCCAGTCTTCGCATGGTTCCCGTAAAGCTCTGTCCGATACGGCTTTGCGTACCGCAGACTCCGGTTATCTGACCCGTCGTCTGGTGGACGTCTCTCAGGAGGTCATTATCCGTGAGGTGGACTGCTTTGCCAGCCGTCATGAAAAGATCCGCGGCATCACGGTCAGCGCCATCGGTGCTGAGCATGATCCGATTGAAAAGCTGATTGACCGTGTCGTCGGCCGTGTTGCGGCGGAGGACGTGATCAATCCGATGACCGGAGAGATTCTGGTTCCGCAGAACGAGATGATCTCGTATGAAAAAGGCAAGGAGATCGTGGACTGCGGCATTAAGGAAGTCCAGATCCGTTCGGTTCTGACCTGCCGCAATGAGACCGGTGTCTGCGTCAAGTGCTACGGTCAGGATCTGGCCCACGGCGGGTATGTCAACATCGGTGAGGCCGTCGGCATTGTTGCCGCACAGGCGATTGGTGAGCCGGGTACTCAGCTGACCATGCGTACCTTCCATACCGGCGGCGTGGCTTCTGAAAAGGATATTACACAGGGTCTTCCGCGTGTTGAGGAACTGTTCGAGGCACGCAAGCCGAAGCGTGAGGCGATCCTGGCGGAGATCTCCGGTGAGATTGCCATCAGTGAGGCGAAGAAGAAGCATGAGATCCTGATCAAGAGTGATGACGGAACGGTGAAGTCCTATCCGATCACCTACGGCAGCCGCCTGAAGGTGAAGGAAGGTGACCGCGTCACAGCCGGTGATGAGCTGACTGAAGGTCAGATCAACCCGCATGACCTGCTCCGTATTCTGGGCGTCAAGGCCGTACAGGAACACCTGCTCAAGGAAGTTCTGATGGTTTACCGTCTCCAGGGCGTTGGCATCGGTGACAAGCACATCGAGGTCATTGTCCATCAGATGCTGCGCAAGGTTCGTGTAGAGGATGCGGGCGATACCAATCTTCTGCCCGGCTCCATGGTGGATATCTTCCTCTTTGAGAAAGAGAATGAGAAGACCATCGAGGAAGGCGGACGTCCTGCAGTTGCCAAGCGTATCCTGCTGGGCATCACCAAAGCGGCTCTGGCTACTGATTCCTTCCTCTCCGCGGCTTCCTTCCAGGAGACGACACGTGTTCTGACTGAAGCTGCGATCAAGGGCAAGGAAGATCCGCTGGTCGGTCTCAAGGAGAATGTCATCATCGGCAAGCTGATTCCTGCCGGAACCGGCATGCCGCGTTACAAGAACATTGAAATCCACGAGACCTACTGAGCTTCGCTTTCTCTGACGTAAATTCATAAATTAAGAGCCGATAATCCATTTGCGGATTATCGGCTCTTTGTTTCTGTCCGGGCAGCAGCACGTCAGATCTCGCGGTGAAAGGGTCAGCAGCTGCCGCACATCAGAAGTTCCACCATTCTGGTGCATCTTTCCATGCTTTCAACAGCCACATGCTCGAAGCGTCCGTGATAGGCAAAACCGCCGGTACAGAGGTTGGGAGTGGGAAGACCCATGTAGGAGAGACGGCATCCGTCAGTTCCGCCGCGAACCGCATAGATAAAGGGCGTCATTCCAGCGTCCCGGATGGCTTTTTTGGCATTTTCCACAAGGAACATGTACGGTTCAATTTTTTCACGCATGTTGTAGTAACTGTCTTTCAGCGTTACTTTGACGAAATCCCGGCCGTATTTTTCATTGATCACCTTGGCGGCATGCAGCATCATCGCTTTGCGTGCCTCGAAAATGGCATGGTCGTGATCGCGGATGATATAGGACAGGTGAGCTGCCTCGATGCTGCCGGTCATCTCGGTCAGGTGGAAGAATCCCTCGTATTCCTCTGTCAGCCGGGGAATATCGCCGGCGGGCAGCAGGGCGTTGAATTCCATGGCGAGGAGAGCGGCATTGACCATGGTATCCTTGGCGGAACCGGGATGAACACTGAGACCGGTAATGTCGATTTCGGCACTGGCTGCATTGAATGTCTCAAATGCCAGTTCGCCTTCCTCGCCGCCGTCAACCGTATAGGCATAACGGGCACCGAACCGCTCGAGATCAAAATGATCCACGCCTGCACCGATTTCCTCATCGGGTGTAAAAGCTACGCAGATCTTTCCATGAGCTTTATCGCTGCTCAGAACATGTTCGCAGGCGGTGATGATTTCAGCAATTCCCGCCTTGTCATCTGCGCCGAGGAGCGTCGTTCCGTCTGTCGTAATCAGTGTCATTCCGGCGAGCTTTTTCAGTGTCGGGAAGGCTTTCGGGCTCAGAATATCGCCTGTCCCGGCGAGCACAACGTCACCGCCGTCGTAATTCGGGATAATCTGAGGCCGGACATTTTCACCGGAACAGTCCGGCGAGGTATCCATGTGTGCGATAAAGCCGATGGCGGGCTGATTTTCCATGCCGGGGGTGGCCGGGATACTGGCGTAGACATAGCATGCATTGTCCACATAGACATCGGACATGCCGATGGTTTTCAGTTCCTCTGCCAGGAGACGGGCCAGATTGAACTGGCGCTGCGAACTTGGACTTGTTTCTGTGGTGTAATCACTGGTGGTATGTACGCGGACATATTGTAAAAAACGTTCTGCTACCTGCATGTTTATTCCTCCGATAAGATGTATTTCGATTTCTGATGCGTACCTTATCACAACAGGAACAGTTTTTCAAGTCTGATGAAAAGACCATCTCCCCGGGTAGCCGGGCTCCCGGCAGAGCAGTACAGCAGCCGGATCCGGAATCCGGGGGAAAATTTTTTCCGACCGCTGTACAATCTTGAACGAAAAATGATATACTGTTTTTAGAGAGTTCAAACAGACCCGATACAGAATAAACTGGGGAGGTACAGGTTATGTCATTTAAGCTGACCATTATTGGTGCAGGCAGCCTGACATTTGCAAGGACGCTTTTTTCGGATATCATGCATGTGCCGGAACTGCGGAATATTGAAGTCGCTTTTACCGATATCAGCCAGCAGAATCTCGATATGGTCACCAGACTCTGCCAGAGGGACCTTGAGGCAAACGGGATCCAGACGAAAATCTTTTCCACGACGGACCGGCGCGAAGCGCTTCGTGGAGCGCGCTATATTGTCAACTGCGTGAGGATCGGCGGCCTTGAAGCCTTCGAAACGGATATCGACATTCCGCTGAAATACGGGGTCGATCAGTGCGTGGGGGATACGCTCTGCATTGGCGGCATCATGTACGGACAGCGCGGCATTGCAGCGCTTCTGGATTTCTGCAGGGACATCCGGGAAGTTGCGGAGCCGAATGCGCTGCTGCTCAACTATTCCAACCCGATGGCTATGCTGACGTGGGCTTGCATCAAGTACGGCGGCGTACGGACCATCGGACTGTGTCATGGAGAAATCCACGGCGAAATGCAGATTGCGGATGTCCTTGGGGTAAAAGACCGGAAGGAACTGGATGTGATCTGCGCCGGCCTGAATCATCAGACATGGTATCTTTCTGTGAAAAAAGACGGTGTGGAAATGAAAGACCGGCTGCTTGAGGGATTTTTAAACCATCCAGAATACAGCAAGACGGAGAAAGTGCGTATTGATGTCCTGCGCCGGTTCGGCTACT
>CACXHF010000439.1 GCA_902767305.1 uncultured Eubacteriales bacterium | reverse complement strand
TGCAAAAAACGAACCGGAAACCGACTGGCGGATTGAAAGCCTTTAAGAAGGAACTTCCGTTTCATCTTATGCTACTGCCGGCAGTAATACTTGTCTTCATCTATATGTATGTACCTCTAGGCGGACTTATTATCGCGTTTCAGAAGTTTATTCCTGCAAAAGGACTGTTCGGTGATCAGAAGTGGGTGGGTCTTGATAATTTTATCTATCTATACCACCTTCCTGGAGCTATTTCTGCGCTGCGAAACACAATCATTATTGCACTGTACAAAATCATTCTCCATCTTATTATTCCCATAACCATCTCCATATTGCTTAGCGAAATCAAGTCAGATCCTTTCCGCCGTACTGCACAGACGCTGATTTATCTGCCGCACTTTCTAAGCTGGATCATCATGGGTGGAATTCTGATCGATATTCTTTCTCCAACAGATGGTATTGTCAATCGGTTCCTTGGGCTTTTCGGTGTCGGACCTTATTTTTTCCTTGGAAGCAATGATACCTTTCGTTTCACAATAATTTTTACGGATGTCTGGAAGGAATTTGGCTTCAACACGATCGTTTACCTGGCAGCTATTACAAATATTGATCCGAATCAGTATGAGGCAGCTACTATTGACGGTGCCAACCGCTTTCAGAAGATGATCTATGTAACACTTCCGAACATGCGAATGATCATTGTTCTTATGATGGTACTCTCTCTTGGTAATGTTCTGAACGCAGGTTTTGACCAGGTCTTCAATCTCTACAGCAAACAGGTCTATGAAACCGGTGATATTCTGGATACATTCATTTACCGTATCGGATTGATCGATGCACAGTTCGGTGTTGCAACTGCAATGGGCATGTTTAAGTCCGTGGTTTCGACTTTGTTCATTTCCATCAGTTATTTCTGTGCGTACCGCTTTGCGGACTATCGTATATTCTAAGGAGGCAGAGTTATGGTTGAATCAAAGCACTGGTCAAGCAGACTGTTTGTAATCGCGAATTATGCGATCATGACTTTTCTTTCCTTAAGTTGTCTGATTCCGCTGCTTCATATTTTTGCCATCTCACTTTCCAATTCAGCTGCAGCGACAGGTGGACTGGTTGTTCTGTGGCCGGTGAATTTTACACTTGAAAGCTACGCTTATGTTGCAAGACGTGCCGCATTCTGGCATTCCATGCTTATTTCTGTATTAAGGGTAATCGTAGGCGTTGGTCTGAACATGCTGTTCTGTATCGTCTGTGCATATCCGCTCAGTAAAGAAAAAACACAGTTTCGCATGAGAACCGTCTATTCCTGGTATTTTTTCCTGACCATGCTTGTCTCAGGCGGGCTGATTCCGCTGTATATGGTAATCAGACAGACTGGACTGATGGGAACATTCTGGGCTCTTGTGATACCGGGGGCGGTTCCTGTATACAACATTATTCTTCTGCTGAACTTCTTTCGTCAGACACCAAAGGAGCTGGAAGAAGCTGCAATTATTGACGGAGCAAGCCAGTGGCGAATCATGTGGCAGATTTATGTACCCACATCGACCGCAGCACTTGCCACAGTAGCACTTCTGTCAACGGTCTATCACTGGAATGAATGGTTCAACGGCATCCTTTATATGAAAACACCGGACCAGTATCCGCTGCAAAGTTATCTCAGAACAATCGTCATTGATATGAAACTGACCAATATGGGTGCCAATGACTGGCAGGCACTTGCACTGGTTTCGGATAAGACAGTCAAATGTGCCCAGATCTTCCTCGCTTCTCTGCCGATTCTCGCAACCTATCCTTTCCTGCAACGGTATTTTGTCAAAGGAATGGTACTTGGTTCGGTAAAAGGCTAACATTTTCTGCTTTAAAATCATCTCCCGTACAGGTATACTGTTAAAGAGAACCGGTATTCTGGTGTTTCGTCGAATATCTGTACACCTGAACAAAATGGTGCCGGATACCAGGAAAATGCCTGTTAAGGAGGGGAATAACTGTGGGCAGCAGTGGTCGAAAGCTCAGTCTGAAAAAGTCAGCATTTATACGGCTTATCATCATTACATTTCTAGCTGTGCTGATTTTCTACGTAATCGGACTGTCAATCAACAGTGCCGGCATGCAGAATATGAAAAAGGATCTGCAGGAACAGCTCGAAATGCGTACCAGCTATTTTGCCAGCCAGATCGAGCAGGAATTTACCCGGCTGAACTTTTTCATGCTGGAACTGATGTCCAGTAAAGACCTGCTGCGCTATACGATTTCCTATTCCTTTCTTGCTGACTATGAGCGCCTTGTTTATATCCGGATGCTGTCCGGACAGGAATACATGATTAAGCGTTCTTCAAATCTTGCAGATTCCATTCAGATCATGTTCCCGGATCAAAAGAAAACGATCATCACGGATCAGGGGCTTTACGAAGACCTTGATGCAAGAGTTTGGAGCGAACTTCAGGGGAGAACAGAGAAAAACCGGGTCACTTACACGATATGGGAAGACAGACTATGGATGCTTCTGCCAAGATATGAAGGAAACCGCCCGCTGTTCATGATTGCCATTTCTGTTTCGGAAAACAGTCTGAAAGGAATACTTGATCAACTGGGGAGCGGGCAGACCGACAGTCTGATGCTCACGGACTCCAATGGGCAATTACTTGCTCTCTGTGGAAATGAAAAACTGTTCGAGACGGCAAATGACAATCTCTTCTCAGGCAACTGGACAGATAATCATTCTTTTCATGCCTGTACTCGCATTGATTTGCCGAACCTCTGGCTTTTCAGTGCCTACAGTACCGACGACATGATGGCTCCGTTTGTCACTTACAGAAATAATCTGTGGATTCTGACCGCATTTGCGTCCGGACTTCTCCTGCTGTATCTTATTTATTACTGGTTTGCAATCATGCGGCCAATCAACGATATTCTGGATTCAATGCGCAGAGCAGAAGAAAATGGAAGTTTTCATATCCAGACAGACCATAAGTCCGAATATGATGATATCTATGTTCACTACAATGAAATGGTCCGTCATATACAGACACTGGCTGAACAGGTTTATGAAGAACGGTATCGTGCACAAAAAGCAGAACTGAAGCAGCTTCAGGTTCAGATCGATCCTCATTTTCTGTATAATTCTCTCTATCTGATTTATCGTATCGCCAGATCTGACAAAAATGCAGTCATTGCCAATCTCAGTTTGAATTTAAGCAACTATTACCGCTATATTACAAAAATGCCTGAACAGATCGTTCCTCTCAGAGAAGAAATCCGTCACGTGATGAATTATCTGGCAATCCAGAAGATTCGATTCGAACCCCGAATTCGAATTGAAACAGAGGAACTGCCTGAGAATATTGCCGACGAACAGATCCCATCTCTGATCATCCAGCCAATTGTCGAAAACGCCTTCCATCATGGAGTAAAAGTCTGTATTAAGGATGGATTGGTTTCTCTTCGATACGAAGTAAATGAATCCTGGTTCAGTGTGATTGTTTCTGACAACAGCGGAAAAATGACCGATGAAAAAGTTTCAACTCTATGGGCAAATATTCAACAAGGTGAAACAGCTGATTCCAATGCACTGAGAAACCTTTACAGACGCATGCAGCTCTATGAATCCAGCGGGCATGAACTTGTGCTGCAATGCATCAACGGAGGCCTTACAGCTGTACTGACTTTCCGGAGGCGGGGAAAAAATGCCAGTATTATTAATCGTAGATGATGAGATGCTCATTGCTGATGGTCTTCATGAACTGCTTGAGCAGGAGTTTGATGAACGCTTGCAGGTACTGTGCTGCTATTCTGCCGCAGAAGCGCTTGAAATCGCACATGAGTTCTGCATAGATCTGCTTTTGACAGATATCAACATGCCGGATACGAGCGGTCTTGAATTGCATAGCAGGATGATTAAACTCTGGCCTCAGTGCCGGGTGATTTACCTGACGGGCTATTCCGATTTTGAATATGCCCGGACTGCTCTGGATCAGCATGCCTTTGCCTATGTTCTGAAGGGAGAAGGAGACGATTGCCTCGTAAATACCATAGAACGTGCGTTGGAAAATTTCCCGAAAAAAACACAGAAATCACCTTCTGCAGAGTCTGAAAGCAATACACCTGAATGGATAAATAATCTTCATACCTATATTCATACCCATCTCAACAGTGATCTTTCACTCAATACACTGGCAGATTTCTGTCATTTTCACCCGGTTTATCTTTCGCATATCTATAAGGAGATTACAGGAACAACACTCAGTGATACAATCAATCAGGCACGCAAACAAGCAGCAGAAACTCTTCTCATGAACGGTCATATGACTGTTCTTGAAGTCTCACGGGCAATGGGATTTGCAACTGACAATTATTTCTGCCGCTGGTTTCGCAAACAGACAGGAATGTCTCCTCATTCCTATCGCAAGCAGCACATAAAAGAAAGATCATGACTGGAACAACTCTGAAACGGAAGCATCGGCTTCCGTTTTTGCATAGCGAAAAGAAGGAAAGAAGATTTTTGCCTGAAATCAGGCTTGTTTGATTGCGCTTTCAAATAAAATAGAGTAGAATAGGGCATTGTTTGAGATTTGATCAGGCTGATGGTGCATTTCGTACGAAACATCGTCGAATCTGATACCGTATGTCTACTCAAGTTTAATAAAATGTATTCAATTTGATAATTTGTTTCAGGCATCTGAATTCTGTATTTTAAGGGATTCATTTTTCCGAATACTATTATCAAGAGAAGATAACACAAGAATGAAAAACACCGTTTGAAAACTATAGTCTTTGTTGTCATCTTTCATTGACTTTTCTTTGCAGATTATTAATAGTTTCATTTTTTGATTGTTTTATTCAACTTGATTAAACAGTACAGATCCACAGATTCTTTCAGATCCGGCAAAAATACTATACTGATAAATGAGGAGGCTGCTTCTTTGGAACGTAGTCGGGTTTTTTTGCTTCTTTTATTGTTTCTCCTGCCTGTTCTTGGGCTTGCGGAGTATGCTCCGCTTCCTTTTGACAGCAGTCCCGGTCTTCCAGGAATCCCAGATGCTTTTCTTCCGGATTATTCCGGCTATGAAGATGAAACGCTGAGTATACGTATTGAGACAACTCGAGCGTATGATACCACTATCCAGCTTGTTTATGTGACGATTTCAGATCCTTCGCAGATCCGCACAGCCATGGCCGGCCGGTATGGAACCACAAAAGTCGTATATCCGGAAATTCTTGCAGAACGAAACAACGCTGTATTGGCTGTCAATGGAGATTTCTTTAATTATCACAACAATGGTTATCTGGTTCGACAGGGACATACCTATCGTACTAAAGCAAAAAGCCTGTACGATATACTGATTATTGATGATCAGGGTGATTTTCATATTCTTCGTGATCCGAACAATGAAATGGTAGAGTCGTTTGAAGGAACAATCATCAACAGTTTCAATTTTGGTCCGGCTCTGATCATAGACGGAGAGGAAATATTGCCTCCAAAACGAATTGACGGCGGGACTTTCAGAAAAGCTCAGCGCATGGTAGCGTGCCAGCTGGGACATCTTTCCTACTTGTTTGTAGCTACGGAAGGCCCGGAGAACAGAGGCTCAGAGGGGCTTACACTTGAGGAAATGATTCATTTTCTGCATGAAATGAATGTGCCTCTTGCATATAACCTTGATGGCGGCTCTTCTTCCAGTGTCGTTCTTGGAGGAAAAAAGATTAACGGACTTTCAAACGTAAAGAGACGGACATTGTGTGATATTCTTTACTTTTCAACATTGATCCCTGAATCAGAATGGGAAAATGCCAAACCGGTATGGAAAGAGAAACTTCCGGAATCAGGAAAAAAAGAGAATCCCAGTGAAAATGATCGTTCTGAGATACCACTGCTGTAAGAGGTAAACAGATAATGAAACGTGTTCTTTTGATTCTTTTACTGTCACTGCTTCTTCTCAGCGCTGCCTCGGCGGAAACAATCACTGCCTTTGGAATGGAATTTGATTCACAACAGACGATACTGGACCTCGGGAAAAAAAATATTACTGATTTCGATGAGCTGTTCCGTGTGCTGTCTCAAATGCCAAATCTGACAGATGTTTCCATGTACGGAACAAAAATAGAAGAAGACATGATGGAACAACTTACGGAGTCATTCCCGAATATACGATTTGGATGGACTCTGCGTGTAGCGAAATATCGTGTCAGAACTGATGTAACAGCTTTTTCTACGCTACGTCAGCCGGATGAGAAACCAAGATACAGTGCGGCAAAATATGCACCTCTTCGTTTCTGCTGGCAGATCAGAGGACTGGATCTGGGACACAGCAGTATCGAAAACCTCTCTTTTCTTTCATCATTAACTGATCTTCATTATCTGATTCTTGCGGACAACAAAGTAACAGACCTTACACCACTTGAAAATCTGAAAGAACTCGAATATGTAGAACTGTTCATGAATGATATTACAGACATTACTCCTCTCACAAAGCTTCCCAGACTAATTGATCTGAATCTCAGCCGTACAAGAATTGAGGATCTGACACCGTTACATGAAATGAAGCAACTGAAGCGTCTGTGGATTTCACGTGTTGGAAAAGCAATTTCAGAGGAAGAAAAAACTGCTCTTCAGGCTGCACTGCCGAACACTGAGATTCATTTCACTGCTAACTGTACGGCTGAAGGCTGGCGAAAGCATGAACGGTTTCAAAAAGTTAAAAACTCATTTCGACTGAATCTTGGCCAGGTTTTTATTCCCTGGACAGATGAAGACCGTGCACTTTAATCGTTAAGACGAAAGGACATCTGTATGATCTCTACCAAAGGCAGATATGCCTTGGTTATGATGGTAGATCTTGCCGAGCAGAATGGTGATCTACCGGTTTGTATTCGCGAAATCTCCGAAAGACAGGGAATTTCACTCAAATATTTGGAGCAGATCGTCAGTATACTGATCAGAGCCGGACTGGTAACCAGTACACGCGGAGCATTGGGCGGCTATCGAATTTCAATGCCTGCTGATCAGATTACTGTCGGAATGATTCTACGTGCAACAGAAGGGGATATGGTACCGGCTGAGTGTGTTTACTCAGAAACCGGATGCGAGCGAAACGGGGCATGTCCATCACAGCATCTGTTTAGACGTGTCTATGCAGCAATCAATGAGGTTATTGATCATGTGACACTTCAAAGTCTGGTAGATGAAGAGAAGGAAGGCTGTTGCCACAGAATTCTGGAGGACAGTACCTCTCGGTCTTTTACATCAGATTCAAATATCAGGTATTAAAACACATATATACTCGTCCGTCATTCAAAGCAAGAAAATAAGGAGGATTCCCATATGGAAAACGTTCGTCCTGAAAGCATGGTACGTATTACGACTCCCCAACTGGCTGAAGCCTTTATTGATCTGGCCGTCAAAGAACTGAAAGAACAGGTAGGAAATCAGAAAGTTCTTCTAGCACTCTCAGGTGGTGTTGATTCATCGGTTGTGGCCAAACTGCTCATCCGCGCTGTCGGTCAGCAGCTCGTTTGTATTCATGTCAATCATGGGCTGATGCGGAAAGGGGAAAGTGAGCAGGTTGTCGAAGTATTTCGTGAGAATCTCGGATCAAACCTGATTTTTGTCGATGCAACAGAGCGTTTTCTCTCCAAACTGGAAGGTGTTTCTGATCCCGAGAAAAAGCGTAAAATAATCGGCGGAGAATTTATTAACGTATTTGCTGAGGAAGCGGCCAAGCTCGAGGGAATCGCTTATCTGGCTCAGGGTACCATTTATCCGGATATCACTGAAAGTAAGGGAATTAAGTCTCACCATAATGTTGGCGGGCTTCCTGATTCTTTCCATTTTGAGCTTGTTGAACCAATTCGTCTTCTTTACAAGGATGAAGTGCGTATGGTAGGCAGAGCGCTGGGACTGCCGGAGGAAATGGTCGGCCGTCAACCCTTCCCGGGGCCGGGGTTGGGAGTCCGTTGCGTCGGTGCTATTACCAGAGACCGGCTTAACGCCGTCAGGGAATCAGATGCGATTCTGAGGGAGGAATTTGCCAAAGCCGGTCTTGCCGGAAAAGTGTGGCAGTACTTCACAATTGTTCCTGACTTCCGTTCCACAGGAATAAAAGACGGAAAGCGATCCTTTGAATGGCCGGTCGTCATTCGTGCAGTCAATACTCAGGATGCTGTTACTGCAACGATTGAAGAACTTGACTGGAAGGTTCTTGCGCGCATTACAGAACGTATTACACATGAGGTGTCAGGCGTCAATCGTGTATTATATGATCTGACTCCAAAGCCAACAGGAACTATCGAGTGGGAGTAAAGACTGAAATTGTCAGCTTACAAACT
>CACXHF010000438.1 GCA_902767305.1 uncultured Eubacteriales bacterium | reverse complement strand
TTCTGACGCCGCGGTCAATTACGATCGCCTGACCACGCTCCACCCGCTGCGCATCCTTATTATTATCCAGGCGTATGCCTGAAATCGACATCCGGTAACTGGTCGCACGTCTTGAATACTTGTCCGTATCAATGACAAATACGCCGGAATCGCAGGGCAGGAACAGGTCTCCCCTGCCGTCATCGTAGTTCCACGAATTAACCGTCAATGCACTGCTCAGACCGCTCTTCCCGTCAAGCAGATCATAGGACAGCGTGCCGGTTCCAAAAAGCAGATCTGACCGATCCACCACATAAATACCGGCACTGCTCATTACAAACAGCTTTTCCTCGTTTTTTGCCCAGATATCATAGTTGTTGAAATATGGAAAACGATCCAGAAAACGGATGCCGGCGTTCTCGTCCATGAAGCACAGCCCATTGCTGGTTACAACAAATACGCCTTCAGACTGTGTATCCGGAATCAGACGAAGAATAACATTTGAACTGAGTCCGTCACTTCTCCTGTAAAGCTTTGTAACCAGTCCGTCCTCAATGACTGCGATACCGTCGCCGTCCGTTCCGGCCAGAATACGGCCGTTTTTCTGTTCAAGAAGGGTAAGTATTTTCGTTTTGATCTGCCCGTCAGAATACCGGATCGTATGTTGGACCTCATGATTCCGAATGAATGATATCCCGGTATCCCCCGCAACAACCACCTCTCCGTTGCTCAGCTGCATCACCGTCCGGGTTGTATTGCCAAAGCTGCCGTTTTCGTCGTTATAGATATGCTGAGTTCCGTCCGGTTCCACCTCGATCAGGCCCTTATCATACGTACAGATCCAGAGATGATCCTCTGAATCAACGCGAAGGCAGCGGATTCTCGTATTATTCAGCTGCACCGTCAGCTGGTTATTGATCCGTTTTCTGCAGGCTGCATCGACAACGTCCAGTCCGCTGTCAGTACCGAAATAGAAACAGTTCTGCCATTTATCTACCGCATTAACAACCCGTCTCTCCATTCCCACTGTGCTGTAAACGTCCTTGAATGAAGAGGGCGCCATCCTCAGCAGACCCAGCCTGGAGGAGGTAAACCAGAAGTTCCCCTGATAATCCACCAGCATATGATCGATGGAGTTATTAAAATCGTTCGTATTAATCCGGTCAAAAATACCGGAGTGATTCAGATAGCCGATCCCGTTGTCCGACGTGATAAACAGAACACCGTCCTCAAGGTATTCCATATCCTTGATGTTTTTCAGTTCACCGCAGACAATTTCTCCGGTTTTCTCAAAGAAGCCTGAACTGATATCGTACAGATAAATATGATTGGACGTCGTTCCGGCAAGAAGAACACCATCCGAATTAAACAGACAGGATTTAAACTTTTCCTCTCCCTCCACCAGCTGTGCCGAACTCAGAATCTGACCGTGACTGAGCAGAAAAATCCGTCCGTCGTTCGTTACCGCGGCCACATTGCCCTGTTCATCCGCAGTACTGTTGATGGTATAGTTGATCTCTGTCAGTGTATTGACCCTTTTAAGACCGCTGTTCAGCGTCAGGATCTGCATGCTGCGGGTTG
Organism: uncultured Eubacteriales bacterium; assembly: GCA_902767305.1. Lineage (GTDB taxonomy): Bacteria > Bacillota > Clostridia > Christensenellales > Aristaeellaceae > Ventricola. Next base: position 5,187 of record CACXHF010000438.1, on the reverse strand, counting down.
TGCCGATATAGTAGTATCCATCCGAGTCCCTGATGATCGACTTAACGGAGCTGGACGGAAGTCCGTTGCTGTCATCGAGGACATTGACAATACTCTCGTCAATTGCAATGGACAGACCATTATCATTCGTTCCGATCCACAGGCGCCCCTCTTCATCGACATACAGGCAGTTGACATTTCGAACCGATTCATAGGCATGAATCCACTTGAACTCTTTTCCGTTGTATCGATACAGACCGGCGTAGGTTCCTACCCAGAAAATACCATCATGTGTTTCTACAATATCATTTGCCTCGCCGCACGGCAGTCCGTTGTTGCTGCTGAAAACTGTCTGGACATAATCGTTGTAGTCAATTACCTCTGATTCAGCTGACGCCTCTCCCCAGGGGCACACGATGCCCATCAGACAAACTGCCAGAATCAGGCCAACCATCTGGATTTTCTCCGGATGGCAGACTTCCTCTTCCAGTTTCTCCACCATTTCCTCTCCGGCGTTCTCTTCTTCCTTTTTCTTCCGGAAAAAACGATGGACTTTCAGCGTGAAATACAGCAGGAGCAAAGTAATGCTCTTGTCCGAAAAATCGATATACGCCTCGCCGAGAATGCAGGAAATCATCCGGGGAATCCCCATCTCACTGTAGAATCCGATAACTCCATCACCCCAGAGATTCCCGGTCATTCCGTTTGAAAACAGGAAATTCAGTGGTAGTGAAATAAGCACGGCCACCGCTGTACAAAGTACGCTGACTGACATGGTTCCAAGGAATGTCTCGAGTTTCCTGCGGCTGGCAGCCATCCCGACAATGATTCCCATCGCCGCGCTCGTAAACGCATAGAACTGCGATACATGACGAATCATTCCATAAATCAGGTTGGAAGCAACACCGACGACACATCCGACAAAAGGACCGAAAACATAGGCACTCAGAACAGTGCCAAACGAATCAAACCAGAACATTAACTGAAGCTGGTTCGTTATTCCGCGTCCTGATATGTTCAGCAGAATGCAGAATGCCGTAAACAGACAGACCATCCACGTTTTCCACTTGTTCACAATCTTCACCCCTCAGCTTGCTGTGCTCTCAGAGCACATCCTCCGCCGCACCGGCAGTCCCTTTCCTGTCGGAGTAACACTTTGTTAAGTCTATGAACTCACAGCCCAATTCTGCGGGCATATTCATTGTATTCATCAAACCATCTCTGATAGGTTCCATCTTTCAGAACCTCATCAATCACACCATTGACAAAATACATCAGTATAAGGCTGCCTTTCTTTCCTGCCACACGATCTCCGTCAAACTGAGGTTCAGGAACAAATTTAATTCCGGGAACAGCTATCAGTCCACAGTTCGGATTTGCTTCAATATAAGCCAGCGCATTTTCAAAATCCACAGCGACCGCATCCACAGTCCCTTTCTCAAGAGCCGAATACACATCCTCAATGGTCGAAAGACGCCGGAATTCTTCATACTCGAATACGTTATCCGCCAGCAACGCCTCCTGAAGAGATCCGCGCTGTGCTGCAATTTTCCGCTTTTTCAGGTCCTTCACAGAGGTGATCGCGTCACGATCTGCTTCGCGTATCACCAGACGACTGCCTGTTTTTTCACCTACCGTATAATGATATCCTTTGGACAGTTCCACCATACCTGCACGTCCAGGTGTAAACGCCAGACCTGAAATAGCCAGATCGCAGATCCCGTCTGCCACTGCCGTAAAAACTTCCGTAAATTCCATGGGTACAATTTCCAGCTGTACCCCCATTCGTTCAGCAATCCGCTTGGCCAGTTCTATATCTGCGCCCACATACTTATCCTGTCCCTCAAGCGAAGGATCGATAAACTCCTGCGGCGCAAAGTAAGGCTCCGTGGCAATCCGCAGAACTCCCGAATTACGAATCCGCCGTAATGATTCATCGACGGTGTCCGGAATTCCTCCGGAGACATCAATGGAGCCGTCAACAAAATTGTACTCATTTTCCATATACTGCATTTCCTCTGCGACGGCTCCCAGCGGCAGTAAAACAAATATCAGCAGAAGGACACCCGCCATTATCTGCAGCCTGTTTCCCATTTCTGCTCCTCCCGTATCTCATTCAAGTACACGTGCACTTCTCTTTGCTGCTGTAACAGCGCCTGCAGTGTGCACATTTACGAATTATTATACCTCTTCTCTGTGCAAAGAGCAAATAAAAACATTCATATTTCAGCCTGTCTTCACGCTAAAGTGCGGAATTTGTCAGATGATTCCTGATCTGTCTTCCAAAATATCCGGTATCAGCATTCCAGTTTTATACCGGATTCTCCAGATTCGATGCAAATTATTTTTTAATGTAATGAAAATATATTTTCATTTTTTACCTTGACAGGAAAGAATATTTGCATATAATTAAGGCATACTCATTCCGGCGTCTGTCGGATTCAGTCACTTATCCATTTCAGAAGAGGTGATTTTATGCAGGAGAACTTTTCCGCAATCGTCGGCCGGTGCATACAGACCCACCGGGATGAAAAGCATATATCGCCCGTTGATCTCGCCAGGCATCTTGGAACCTCACGCCCGACCATTGCAAACTGGGAGTCCGGGAAAACGGTTCCCGATGTCCGAAACGCACGGGCCATGTGTGATCTGCTGGGAATCCAGCCTGCCGAAATTCTTGGTTATGAGTCTGCCGAGACCGGCCGTCCCTCTTTTACCAAAGAGGAAGCAAATCTGATCAAATATTACCACAAGCTTGAACCAGCCAACCGGCGCACTGTCAACAAAATGATTCTTTCTCTGGTCGAAGATCAGGATGCGCAGCGTTTTGAACGCTTTAAAAATGACTACATTCTGATAATCGACGATCCGACGCCTGCCGCTGCAGGAACAGGATGTGATTATTCGTACGAGGAACCATCTTATACCTTTGTCAAAAAGAATCCGGCCAACTTTAATGCGGATCATCTGATTCATGTATCCGGTCACAGCATGGAACCGTTTTATCAGGATGGCGATATCGTTTACGTCAGGCGTACCCGTGAAATCGTCAAAGGCAGGGATTATATCTGCGACACAGCTGACGGAAGGGTAATCAAACGTGCAGGAGACAACTGCCTGTATTCCCTTAATCGTGATCTCCCCTATCCGGATAAATATGAAGATGATCATGTAACCATCTTCGGACAGGTTCTGGGTGTTCTCAAAGCAGGCGATCTTGTATCCGAACAGGATTTCAACGATGTACAGGCTGCACACATGGACGATGTACGCACATTCCGGCAGCGTCTTTACTCAATGGAATAACATCAACAGCATATAGGAGCATATTATGGCAAAGAAAGCATCTTCCGTCAGTGAAGAACCAGTCGTTTCAACCGAAGCAGAAGATCCCAAGACCGCGAAAAAGAGTACAAAGAAAGCCGGAGAGCCTGAAGTTCTCTCAGAGGCGGAAGCAAAGAAAAAAGCACTTAAAACCGCTCTTCAGGGAATTGAAAAGCAGTTTGGCAAAGGTGCTGTCATCCGTATGGGTGACAGACCACGGCAGTCCATTCCTGTCATTCCGACCGGATGCATGGACATCGACATATGCCTCGGTGTTGGTGGTCTCCCCCGCGGACGCGTCGTTGAGATCTACGGACCTGAATCCTCAGGCAAAACCACTGTCGCTCTTCAGACAATCGCAGAGGCACAGCGTATGGGCGGAGTCGCCGCTTTCGTCGATGCCGAGCATGCTCTTGACCCTGTCTATGCACGTTCCCTCGGAGTCGATGTCGATGATCTGTATGTTTCTCAGCCGGATACCGGTGAACAGGCACTGCAGATTACAGAAGCTCTCGTCCGTTCCGGAGCCATTGACATTATTGTCATCGACTCTGTTGCCGCGCTCGTTCCGAAAGCAGAAATCGACGGTGAAATGGGCGATTCCTTCGTCGGTCTCCAGGCCCGTCTTATGTCTCAGGCGCTTCGTAAGCTGACCGGTATCGTCAACAAGACCAATACCGTCTGCATCTTTATCAACCAGCTGCGTGAAAAAGTCGGCGTCATGTACGGAAACCCGGAGACCACACCCGGCGGACGTGCACTCAAATTTTATGCCTCTGTCCGCATCGATGTCCGCAAAGGCGAGCCCATTAAGGAGGGCTCTCAGGTCATCGGCAACCGGACAAAGATCAAAATTGTCAAAAACAAGGTTGCCCCGCCTTTCCGCAACTGCGAAGTCGATATGCTCTTCGGTGAGGGAATCTCCAAAGAAGGATCCCTTCTGGATCGCGCAGTCGACTTTGACATCATCCACAAGGCTGGTGCCTGGTTCTCCTTTAACGGCGACAAAATCGGTCAGGGGCGCGACAATGCACGTCAGTACCTCAAAAATAATCCCGAATTCCGTAATGAGGTGGAACGTCTGGTTCGTGAGCGTATTCGTGCAGAAGCAGGTGTTGAGAATGAAGAGGAAAGCAGCCCCGAGGAAAACACCTCTCCTCTCCAACCCGTTGACACAGAGCTTCCGGATTCCCCTTCCGAACTCGAAATGTCTGATGAAGAACTTCTCGACTCTCTCCCCGAACTTGATTATACCTGATCTGATATGCTATCCGGCCGGCAGATCACTCCCGCAGTGTCCAGATAAATCGTCTTCTCTTTTTTCCTGCGTTATCCGTGATCTCCGGCAGGGTGCCTGATTCATGCAACCTCCATTCATGTTTTCAAGGATGTGACTTCAATGCTTTACACCTGTCCATCATGCAAATATGTTTTTCAAACTGCCCTGCAGCCAGAGCGATGCCCGGACTGCGGCAAACCAAATCCACGCCCCGCTTTGAAAGATGAGCAGGACTGGTATCAGCGCATTGAAAACGAAAAAATGAAATACCAGCAGATGCATCGTCGCTGCAGATTCTCTGCTGTATAACACCTCCAGTGACGACGTTCACCAGGTATTCCGTTTATCATAGCAAATCGGGCACTCCTGACAAAACCAGGAGTGCCCGATTTTTTTCGGTGCCCTGACTATTTCCCGATAAGAAAAGAGCAGACGAGATATCTCATCTGCTCTGAAATGATTAACGATTGGTGTAGATGGAAAGACGATGGCCGGCAACGATGAAGTCCGGATCAGCGATTCCGTTCCACTGGCAGAGGTTTGCAATGGAGACACGATAGCGGCGGGCAATCTTGCCCAGCGTATCGCCGCGCTTGATGGTGTAG
>CACXHF010000437.1 GCA_902767305.1 uncultured Eubacteriales bacterium | reverse complement strand
GATGCCGCGGCTCACCATGCGGCTGTTCACATAGCAAGGCTCGAAGCCGAATTCCTTGGGGAAGGCAGGCCAGCACTTGTCAGCAAAAGCCACATACTGACGGGCACCCTTGTGCTTCTCCGCCCAGTCAAGCAGGGTCAGCTCAAACTGTGCCAGACGGACACTCATATCGGGATAATAGCTGCCCTCGCCCATCTCTTTCGCCATATCCTCACAGACACCGGGGATACGCGGATCATTCTCATGCTCACGATAGGAAACCAGCAGATCCAGTTCGCTGTTCTCCTCAATCTCGACGCCCAGTTCATACAGTCCTTTAATAGGCGCATTGCAGGCAAAGAAATCCTGCGGGCGAGGACCAAAGGTAATAATCTTAAGTCCTTTCAGACCGATAATTGCACGGGCAACCGGTACGAAGTCAGCAACCATAGCCGCTACATCCTCAGCAGTTCCGACAGGATATGCCGGGATATAGCCCTTGAGATGGCGCATTCCCAGATTGTAGGAGCAGTTCAGCATTCCGCAGTAAGCATCGCCGCGGCCGTTGATCATATCGCCGTCGCCTTCAGCCGCTGCAACAAACATGCAGGGACCGTCAAACCGTTCGGCAATCAGGGTTTCCGGTGTTTCCGGACCGAAGTTCCCAAGGAAGACAACCAGAGCATTGCAGCCCTCTGCCTTTACATTTTCAACTGCCTTCAGCATGTCCAGTTCGTTCTCAACCGTTACCGGGCACTCATAAAGCTCACCGGTATAAGCTGCTTTAATCGCTTTGCGGCGCTTTTCCGAAAGCTGAATCGGGAAACAGTCGCGGGAAACCGCGATCAGGCCAAGTTTTACAACAGGAATGTTCGTAATCATAGGATGATTCTCCTTTCATTATCCCAGGCGCTGCTGCTTACAGATCGCCTGCAATATCGATATTAATACCGGTCAGTACTGCCGCAGCCCCCTGTTTTGCTTCTGAGGAATCCGGATGCGCCAGCAGCCATTTGTTTCTTGCCCAGAGCCAGGAATCCTCTCTGTTGGGACCGGGTGCAGGACGATAGTCCGTATTGGTATTGAGCGGGAGCGCAACCAGGACCTGGAATCCCTTGTCAGGATGTACATGGCACGGTGCATAGTGCAGCGTTGTGGCATACACCTCAACCAGTACACCGGCAGGAACTTTAAAAGCCGCTACCTTGCCCGTATCCAGTTTTCCATCCTCAATATCTTCCATTCGGGCAAGCAGAAGAATAAAATCTTCTGTTCCAAGATTAAATTCGCTGTCACGATGATACTCAAGACAATTCAGCTTTGTATTATGCCCGTTGCAGTACCCCATCTGAAAGGGCATGCCGCCAAAGAAAGCCTCTCCGGCTTCCTGAGCTCCCTGCGCATTTTGCAGTGTGGGTTCAAGTGCGACATACGTTGTATTCTGCGGAACAGGTGTCTTGGCAAGTGCACCCAGAATCCCATCCAGGCAGTATCCCTCTACTACACGGCCGTACGCCTTGAACAGCGGATCGGTTACAGAATGAATAACCATATTCTCTCTCCTTCTTCTGTCCGGATGCAGTGACATCCGGCTTTTTCTGCAGTTCGCATCTGCTCCCAAACGGACCTTTCTGCCGGAAAATTACTGTTTTGCCAGTTCTCCGTATACGCCGGCAAGTGCCGGATAGACAGAGGTGTAAATCCGGTAATAGGGTTCATAGGCAGCGCTGTTCTCTGCAATAGGCATGAGCGGATCTTTTTCGCGGATAATCTTTTCACAGGCTGTCGGAATATCCGGATACAGTCCGACAGCTGTACCGGCAAGGATTGCCGCACCGGTAGCCGGGCCCTCCGCATTCTGTACCGTCTTCACCGGCATGCCAAATACATCGGCCATCATCTGCCGCCAGAACGGACTCTTCGCTCCGCCTCCACAGGCCAGCATGGTCTCAGGTACGACATTCATCCCGCGCAGAACATCAAGATTCTGACGCTGTGAATAAATAACGCCTTCCATCACCGCACGCAGGAGATCCCGGCGGGTATGCATGGCAGAAAGCCCCACAAAAGCTCCACGGGCGTCACTGTCCAGGATTGGTGAACGCTCACCCATCAGATAAGGAACAAACAGCAGACGATTGGCGCCAATCGGGCTGAGCGCCGCCTCCTCGTTCATCAGAACATAAGGATCCGTCCCCATCAGACGAGCTGTCACAATTTCATTATCACAGAACGTATCTCTGTACCATTTGAGAGAAAGCCCGGCAGCCAGAGTACAGGACATCACCGTCCATGCACCAGGAACCGCACTGCAGAAAGTGTGTACCCTTCCCCTGGGATCGATCTGCACGCTGTCCGAATGAGCAAACACCACACCGCTGGTACCGATCGTAGTAAAAGCCTTGCCCTGCACGGCAACACCCGTACCCACTGCTCCGGCCATATTGTCGGCAGCACCTGCAGCCACAGGCATTCCCTCAGCAAGACCCGTCACTCTGGCAGCATCGGCACTGACATATCCGGCAACATCCGCGCTTTCTGTCAACGGCGGCACCAGTTCAGGTGCAATCTCAAGCGCCTCAAGAATTTCTCTGGACCAGGTGCGTTTCGGTACATCCAGCAGATTCGTTCCACTGGCATCGCTCATCTCCGAATAGAATTCACCGGTCAGACGATACCTCACATAATCCTTCGGCAGCAGAATATGGCACGCTCTGTTCCAGATTTCCGGCTCATGTTTCTGAACCCAGAGGATCTTTCCGGCAGTAAAACCGGTCAGCGCAGGATTGGCAGAGATCTGAATCAGGCGCTCCCGTCCGATTCGCCGGGTGATCTCATCGCATTCATCCTGTGTGCGGCCATCACACCAGAGAATAGACGGGCGCAGGACATTCCCTGCTTTGTCCAGAAGGACCAGTCCGTGCATCTGTCCGGAGATGCCCAGTGAGGCAATCTCACTTCCATGGATACCGCTTTTCTCAATGACCTCACGAATCGTTTCGGCGCTGGCCTGCCACCATGAATCAGGATCCTGCTCAGCCCAGCCGTTTTTCGGCTGAATCAGCGGATATTCTCTGAGCGCAGAGGCAATCACTGTTCCTTGTTCATCAAACAGGACTGTCTTGGTTCCGGATGTCCCCAAGTCAACACCCAGTATATAGTTCATTGTCTCTCCTCCGTTCCTCTGCTTCAAGCTGTTCACTCTTCGCAGTTATGAAACACTGTTTCAAAACTAAAATGAAGTATAATTCATTCAGAGATACTTGTCAATCTTTCCGGCACTTTTTTCCAATTTTCAATGTTTCCATATGGTTAATCACACAAAATATCCCGAACTGTATGACAGTGGGCAGTCACGCCGTCCGCAGAGACACCGGACCTGCTCCGTTCGGAATTCTGTGTTTTCACCATATGGACATTCTGCGCTGCCAGAGTATTCCATCCGCCATGTTTCCCGCTTCAGTAACCACACCGCTCACTCAGCCAGGTATGTACCAGCTGAATCCATGCTGTACAGGAACTCTCCGTCCCCTGCCCCTCCGCATTTCTTGTCAGTTCATTTGCCAGAGACAGACCATGTCCTCCTCTGGCAAAGATGTGCACCTCCGTCTCAATTTCTGCCTCTCTCAGTGCACGGATTAACAGCATGGTATTTTCTACCGGCACAGAGGGATCCTGGAAGGTATGCCAGATAAAAACCGGCGGCATTTTCGAAAGATCCCGCTTTTCAAGTGACATTTCCTCCGTCCTGTGTTCCATCTCAGAACCCAGCAGATTTTCAAAGCTTCCTCTGTGCGCATATTCTCCTCCCGTGATGACCGGATAACAGAGAATCAGCCCGTTCGGACGAACAGCTTCCGAGTCTTCTGTATCCAGGTCTGCTGCAGTCAGAATCTCTGCCGAATGCCCAAATACACCAAGACTTGCTGCCAGATGTCCGCCTGCCGAACAGCCAAGAACAAATATCCGGTCCGGCCGGATCTTCCATTCTTTTGAATGCGTCCGAATACATTTCATGCTTCTGACCAGTTCACACAGTGCAGCAGGAAAACGGACCGGCGCAACAGAATACCGGAGAACTGCTGCATGATATCCCATTGCAAGGAACGACAAGGCAAGCGGTTCTGCCTCACGGTCCGAAGTATAAGCATATGCCCCGCCAGGGCAGATAAGAATCAGCGGCCGTTCCTGAATGGCGAGTGCCTCCGACGGTTCCTGAAGATACACAGTCAGCGTAACGTTCTGCATGGACAAGCCCTCTACAGCGGGGCTGATTTTATGGATGATCATTACCTTCCTCCTTCAGACTGTCAGAACGGATTCGAAACCGGTTTCCAATTTCCTGGAATACACTGATCTTTCAGCATCTGTACTGTTCTTCGGCTCATTTCTGACAAATCCACATGCTGTATTCTGCCAATTATTGGTTTTGTTTGTATGATCCAGATTATATGCAGGAAGCAATCAGAAGTCAAACCTCCCTCTCTTTTTCCCTGCTTCACCTCCTGCATATTTTTTTATCGTTACTATTCACGGCTTAACCGTATGCGGCTTTTCCCTCGGTAAACGGGTTCAGTGAGCATAGCACCAAAACTTCGTGAAAAATAT
>CACXHF010000436.1 GCA_902767305.1 uncultured Eubacteriales bacterium | reverse complement strand
GTGCCAGCGCATTCTCCACATCGTCACGCACCTCCGGTGCTGTCAGGGTCAGACGATTATCACAGTACACGGGGCTCTTAATTCCGCTGGCCCAGGTAAAGGGCTCATCCGGCCTGAAAAAGACTGCTTTGATTTTCAGCAGGTCGCCGGCAATCAGGCGGCCCAGTTCTTCTTTTGTCATGTTTGTCCTTCCTTTCTCCCGGTTTCCCCAAACCGTTTCGGTACCTTTATCCGACAAATTCCCGGATGCAGCGCTCATAGGCTGCGACCGGATCCGCAGCAGCGGTAATCGGGCGGCCCACCACAATGTAGTCACTGCCGGCTTTTGCTGCCTCCGCCGGAGTCATTACCCGCTTCTGGTCACCCTTGTCCCCCTCTGCAAACCGGACACCGGGGGTTACGGTCAGAAAATCTGCTCCGCAGACCTCGTGGACAGCTGCTGCCTCAAGCGGACTGCAGACCACGCCGTCCAGTCCGGCCATCCGGGCATTCAGGGCATAGTGCATGACCACATCAGCCATGTTCTTCTTAATCAGGAGTTCGTTTTCAAGAGCTGTCTGGTCGGTGCTGGTCAGCTGCGTTACAGCAATCAGCAGCGGGCGGGAGCCGTCCGGTCTGGTCAGGCCCTCAAGTGCCGCCTCCATCATCCGAACCGTTCCTGCCGCATGCAGGTTGACAATATCCGCCCCCAGATCACGCAGAACCGTCATGGATTTTTTTACAGTATTGGGAATATCATGCAGTTTCAGATCCAGAAACACCTGATGTCCTCTGGCCTTTACCGTCCGGACAATGTCCGGTCCTGCACCGTAAAAAAGCTCCATTCCGATTTTCACAAAAGGCTTCCTGCCGGTAAACCGGTCAAGAAATGCCAGAGTCGTCTCCGCATTCGGGAAATCACATGCAATAATTACATCCCTGCCCATGTCAGTGTCCTCCTCTCAGCTCGCTGATACTCTTGATTCCGTATTTATCCATTGCCGCAGGCAGATCCTCAATGATCCGTCTGCAGGCACAGGGATCTACCAGATTTGCAGCTCCCACCTCACAGGCAGCAGCCCCGGCCATCATCATCTCAAGAACGTCCTCTGCCGTACTGATGCCGCCCATGCCGACCACCGGGATCTGCACAGCCCGGCACACCTGCCAGACCATACGCAGAGCTACCGGGAATACCGCCGGGCCGCTGACGCCGCCCATCACATTTTTCAGAACCGGTTTGCGGGTTCTCAGATCAATGCGCATTCCCTGCAGTGTATTGATCAGGCTGATGCCGTCTGCGCCTGCATCCTCGCAGGCTCTGGCGATATCAGCAATATCGGTCACGTTCGGGCTCAGCTTCATGATGACCGGCTTGTGCGTCACCTTTTTGACCGCCCGGGTCACTTCCGCTGCCGCAACGGGCTCCGTTCCGAAGCTCATTCCTCCGCCGTGCACATTGGGACAGCTGATGTTGACCTCAAGCCACCCAACCTGTTCCTCACCATCCAGCCGCTCACAGGTAAAGGCATAGTCCTCCACGCTGAAGCCGCTGACATTGGCCATGACTTTCTTCCTGAAAACCTGCTTCAGTTTCGGCAGTTCCTCCCGGATCACCTGTTCCACACCGGGATTCTGCAGGCCCACAGCATTGATCATCCCTGATGCACACTCTGCAATGCGGGGTGTCGGATTCCCGAACCGGGGATCCTTCGTGGTTCCCTTAAAGCTGAACGTGCCCAGACAGTTGATGTCATACCACTCCGCAAACTCCCATCCAAAGCCGAAAGTGCCGCTGGCGGGGATCACCGGATTGTCCAGCTCAATGCCGCACAGGTCCGTACTCAGTCTGCCCACAGGATCTCCTCCTTTTCAAGCACCGGGCCCTCCCGGCAGATTCGCTTTTGTCCGGTAATGGTCCTGCAGCTGCAGCCCATGCATGCGCCGAAACCGCAGCCCATACGTTCCTCAAAACTGAACTGTCCCGAGGTATTCGTTGCCCGGTACACTGCCCGCAGCATCGGTTCAGGCCCGCAGGTATAAAAGTAGCTGTAACTGTCCGGGAGCGCGTCCGTCACAAACCCACGTTTCCCGACGCTTCCGTCTGCCGTGGTCACCTGTACCCGGCAGCCCAGTGCACGGAATTCCGCCTCTCCGAAGACTTCCTCCCGGGTATTGAATCCGAGAACCGCTGTCACCTCCCGGCCCATTGTCCGCAGCCGTCTGGCCAGCAGATACAGGGGCGGAACGCCCACGCCGCCGCCAAGCAGCAGAGGCCTTTCCCCCGCCTTTTCCAGATCATAGCCGTTTCCCAGTCCGGTCAGTACGTCCAGTGTTTCGCCGGCGTGCATCCGGGAGAGCTGCTCCGTACCGGCACCCACCGTCTTGTACAGAACAGTCACCCGGTCCCCTTCCCAGTCATACACGGAAATAGGGCGGCGCAGGAAGCGGCCTGCAAGACGGATATTGATAAACTGACCGGGGCGCTGTTCCTCCAGATCCGGCCCGCGCAGATCCATGCGGTACACGGATGCCGTCACTGGCCGGTTTGCTTCAATTGTCAGATATGCCTGTTTCATTTTTCCGGCCTCACGCGTCGATTGTTGAAATGGTCAGCGTCGTCTCCTCAAGCACATCAAGGAGTACGCGAACCGTATCCAGATTTGTGAAAATGGTCGCATTGTATTCCGTGGCACAGCGGCGGATCAGCAGGCCGTCACTGGCCGAGTCTGCTGCCCCGATGTCCCGGGTGTTGATGATATATGCCACATGGCCGGCACGGATGCTGTCCAGGATCTCCGTGCTGTCCTGGCTGATCTTTTTCACAGCATGCGTCCTGATTCCATGCTCCTTAAGGAACTGCGCTGTTCCGCCCGTCGCCTGAATGTTGAATCCCAGGTTGTAGAAGCGCCGGATCTGTTCCAGTGCCTCCTCCTTGTCCCTGTCGGCAATGGTCGCCAGAACGGTGCCGTAGTTCTTAAGCCGGGTGCCTGCTGCCTGAAGGGCTTTATACAGGGCGCGATTCAGTTTGTCATCGTAACCGATCGCTTCACCTGTTGACTTCATCTCCGGGCTCAGATAGGCATCCAGTCCCTTGATCTTGTTAAAGCTGAACACCGGCACTTTTACATAGTAGCGCTTCTTCTCCTCCGGATACAGATCAAAGAAGCCCTGTTCCTTGAGGCTCTTGCCAAGGATAACCTCCGTGGCAATGTCTGCCAGGCTGTATCCCGTGGCCTTGCTCAGGAACGGAACGGTCCGGCTTGAGCGCGGATTGACCTCGATGATATAGACCTGTTCATGCTCATCCACAATAAACTGGATATTGTAAAGACCCACAATGCCGATTCCAAGGCCCAGTTTCTTGGCATACTGGAGAATGATTCCCTTGACCTTGTTGCTGATGCTGAACGTAGGATAGACGGAAATACTGTCGCCGCTGTGAATGCCGGTACGTTCTACCAGTTCCATGATTCCCGGCACAAACACGTCGCGTCCGTCGCAGATCGCATCCACTTCCACTTCCTTGCCGCGGATGTACTTGTCCACCAGCACCGGTTTGTCGGCATCGATTTCCACGGCCGTCTTGAGGTAATGACGCAGCTGGGATTCATCGCCCACGATTTCCATGGCGCGGCCGCCCAGAACAAAGCTGGGGCGCACCAGTACCGGATATCCGATTTCCTTTGCAGCTGCCACACCGTCCTCAATCCGGGTCACCGCCCGGCCCTGCGGCTGCGGAATCTTCAGTTCCAGCAAAATCTTTTCAAACGCATCCCGGTTCTCCGCGCGCTCAATGGCCTCGCAGTCCGTACCGATAATCCGGACACCGCGCTCCATCAGGGGCTGCGCCAGATTGATGGCCGTCTGTCCACCCAGAGAGGCAACGACACCTTCCGGTTTTTCAAAGTCGATGATCGCCATCACATCCTCCGGCGTCAGCGGCTCAAAGTACAGCTTATCTGCCGTGGTGTAATCGGTGGACACGGTTTCCGGATTATTGTTGATGATGATCGCCTCATATCCGGCCCGGCGGATGGTCTGCACCGCATGTACCGTGCTGTAATCAAACTCAACGCCCTGCCCGATACGGATGGGACCGGCTCCGAGAACCACAATCTTCTTTTTGTCAGTAAGGATGGAATCATTCTTTCCGCTGTAGCTGGAATACAGGTAAGCGATGTACTTGCCGGTATGCAGGGTATCCACCATGCGGAACACCGGTACAATGCCGTTCGCCTTGCGCAGGGCATACACCTCAGTTTCCCGCACGCCCCACAGCTTTGAGATTTCCTGATCGCCAAAGCCCATGACTTTGGCCTCCCGCAGCAGGGCCACGTCCTTCGGTGACGCAGCAAGACGCTTTTCCATCTCCGTGATCCTGCGGATGCTTTCCAGGAAGAGTGCGGTGATCATCGTCTTCTCGTGTACCTTTTCAATGGACTCACCCCGGCGGATAAGCTCCGTCACGGCATACAGACCATCTGCACGGAAATCCGATACATAGTCAAACAGCTGCTCTGTGGACCAGGAATCAAACTGGGGCATATGCAGGTGGCAGACACCGGTTTCAAGGCTCCTGACACTCTTGAGCATGCACTCCTCAAGCGTACTGCCAATTCCCATGACCTCACCGGTTGCCTTCATCTGCGTACCCAGCTGATTGCTGGCAGAGGTGAACTTGTCAAAGGGGAAGCGCGGGAACTTGGCCACAATGTAGTCGAGACTCGGTTCCATAGCGGCATTTCCGCCGGCCACCGGAATTTCCTCGAGCAGCATGCCCATGGCCACTTTGGCAGTTACCCGGGCAATCGGATAGCCGCTGGCCTTGCTTGCCAGTGCGGAGGAACGGCTGACACGGGGATTAACCTCGATCAGATAGTATTTGCTGGATTCGGGATCCAGTGCAAACTGCACATTGCAGCCGCCCTCGATCTTCAGCTCCCGGATAATCCGGATGGCACTGTCGTTGAGCATCTTCAGGTCCGCATCGGACAGGCTCAGTATCGGTGCAACCACCACGCTGTCACCGGTATGAACGCCGACCGGATCCACATTTTCCATGCCGCAGATGGTAATTGCCCGGTCACTGCTGTCACGCATGACCTCAAACTCGATCTCCTTATAGCCCCGTACACTCTTTTCCACCAGCACCTGGTGTACCGGACTCAGACGGAATGCATTGGTTCCAATCTCAATGAGTTCCTCTTCATTGTTGGCAAAACCGCCGCCGGTACCGCCCAGCGTGAAAGCAGGGCGAAGCACTACCGGATATCCGATATCAAGGGCAGCCTTCTTTGCCTCCTCCAGGTTGTAGGTAATCTCACTGGGAATAACCGGCTCACCGATGCTTTCGCACATTTCCTTGAACAGTTCCCGGTCCTCCGCCCGTTCAATACTCTTGCTGGGCGTTCCCAGAAGTCTGACGCCGCATTCCTGCAGCACGCCCTTGCGCTCCAGCTGGATCGCCAGGTTGAGACCGGTCTGTCCTCCGATGCCGGGGACGATGGCATCCGGCCGTTCATAACGCAGAATCTTGGCAATGTACTCAAGCGTCAGCGGCTCCATGTACACTTTGTCCGCAATGGACGTATCAGTCATGATGGTAGCCGGATTGGAGTTGCACAGGACAACCTCGTACCCCTCCTCCTTCAGTGCCAGACAGGCCTGCGTGCCCGCATAGTCGAACTCTGCCGCCTGCCCAATGACGATGGGGCCGCTGCCAATAATGAGTACCTTTTTCACATCAGTCCGCTTTGCCATACTTCTGATCCTCCTCCTGATAAACCGTCTTGCTGTTATGCACTGTCTTCAGACACCGGCCGAATACTCTGCGTCCCGCAAAAGGCGTTGCCTTTCCCATGGACGCAAATTCTTCCGGATTGATCTCATATTCCGCCGAAAGATTCCATACACAGTAATCATCCTCCCGGACCGGCAGCCCGAAGCGCCGCCGCGGTGCCAGAGTCATCCGTTCCACCAGCTGCTCAAGGCTCAGGATACCCGTGCGTACAAGGCCTGTATACAGCACCGGGAACGCGCACTCAAGGCCCACAATTCCGAAGGCTGAACCGGCAAGTCCCCGGCTCTTTTCCTCCGCACTGTGCGGTGCATGATCCGTGGCAATCATGTCAATGGTTCCATCCAGCAGGCCTTCCACCAGCGCCTCCCTGTCTGCCCTGCTGCGGATGGGCGGATTCATGCGGAAGCGCCCGTCCTCCTCAAGGTCGCTTTCATCCAGCAGCAGGTAGTGCGGTCCGGTTTCACACGTCACATTCACGCCCCTGCGCTTTGCCTGCCGGATCAGCTCCACGCTTTCCCTGCAGCTGATATGACACACATGATAGGCGCATCCGGTTTCCTCTGCCAGTTTCAGGTCTCTGGCAATCGGTCCCCACTCACTTTCGGAACAGATGCCTTTATGTCCGTGAGCCCTGGCATATTCCCCGTCGTGGATGTATCCGCCGCGTACCAGGGTATCATCCTCGCAGTGTGCGGCAATGATCTTCCCCAGTGCCCTGCAGCGTTCCATAAGGGACCGCATCATGCTCTCGCTCTGCACGCCCCTGCCGTCATCGCTGAAGGCGGCCACCCGTGGTGCAAGCGCCTCAAGGTCTGCCGGAACCTGTCCCCGTTCATCCACAGTCAGCGCTCCGTACGGATAAATATCCACCAGATTTCCGGCCGCGGCAATCAGCCGTTCTTCCTCCATGAGATGTTCAACGCTGTCCGGTACGGGTTTCAGGTTCGGCATGGCCAGAACCGTCGTATACCCGCCCCGGGCTGCCGCCCGGCTGCCGGTCACCATCGTCTCTTTATAAGAAAATCCCGGCTCTCTGAAATGCACATGCACGTCACAGAAACCAGGAAAAGAAACATATTCATCTTTAATGCGGACAATACTGCCACTTTTATCACCAGATAAGGGGCTCGAACATACCATTTTTGTCATCTCGTCCATTCCTCCTTCCGGGCCTCCTGCTTTGTCCTCCGGCATCCGCTTCGCAGATCTCCATTGGTAAACCGATGCACCGCATCAGGCCCGCTTCTATGTTGCCATCACCGCTTGCCGCCTGGCACTGAAACCATTCAGTACGAAAGCATTTCAAACTGACTCTGTCCCTCAGATTCATCCTCCCGGCACAGATTCAGCCGGTAACCGCATCCGCGATTCCGGGAACGAAAACATATCATGTTCTTTCGACAGCCCTGTTCTGGTCGAAAGATTTACATCGCGCTATTTTTTACCATAATCTGTGTTCATTGTCAACTTAAAAATGTTCCTGACCCCTATTTCAGTCAAATTTACTAAAAAGAACCTTGTTCTTTCTTGAACGCAGCCTGTCCCCGAAAAGCGGGACGGCAGACAGAACTCTCCGGAGAAGCCGGAAAGAGCCCCGCCTCAACCGCAGCAGCGGGCAGCTCCTTTCCGGTCTGAATTGTCATCCGCACATCGGCAGTTCCACAGTTCTTTCTCTGCCCGGACAGAGAAACGGACGGACCTGACATCAGGCCCGTCCACGAATTTACTCTGCTGCCGGATGGTTCCGATAATAGTTAATCAGACAGCCGTCTGCGATAATCTGACGCTCGTCAGGCGTCAGATCGCCCAGACTGACGGAGAACGGCGTGACCGTCCCGTCCGGTCTGACCGCATAGGCGGTAAAAGCCGGAATTCCCTCCAGCACTGCCCGCCGGAGTCCCGGGATAAATACCCAGTCGCCCAGTGCAAAGACATGTTCATCCTCGACGAGAAGCGGTGCCATGCCCCAGTTAATGCAGTTGCTTCTGTACCGCTTGGTTGCATATTCCTTCGCCAGATTGGCAGATGCACCAAGAACACGCTGACAGCTGGCTGCCTGTTCACGGGCTGAACCGTCGCCAGGTCTGACGGCAAAGATTGTACTGCCGATATCCGTGTGCTCCGGATCGACCGGCACTACTTTTTCAAGCGCATGATACACCGACTTTACTTCCTCCGGCAGACCATTTCCTGCAATCCTGCCGCGCTCGATGGCACGAACGGCTTTGCTGCGGCCCACATATTCCGGATCCTTTCTGGAAAGCGTGAACTCGCTGAGGCGCTCCGGATTGGAACGATAGGAGGAGGTCTCACCGGAGGGAATCAGTTCATCCGTCGTGGTCACCGGATCTGTGATATAGCTGCAGACCTTGACCAGAAGATCTTCCGTCAGTTCGGGCTGTTCCGGCCAGTCCTTGATGTTCGGTCCGAACCTGAGCTCATGTTCCGGTTCTGCCTTTCCATAACCGAAATACACGCGCTTATCATAGACGGATTTGTCAAAGCTGTACGGATAACGCGTGTACCGGATGTCCAGATCCGTGGCAGGCGTCAGTTTTCCGTGATTGATCGCCGTGGCTGCAATGGAACGGGCATCCATCAGGGCAACCGCACTCATCTGTCCCTCGCCCGGCCGGCTGCCCTCACGGTTCGGGAAGTTGCGGGTCGTATGGCGGATGGAGAATTCACCGTTGGCCGGCGTGTCGCCTGCGCCGAAGCACGGACCGCAGAAGCATTCACGGATAATGACACCGGCTGCCGCAATGTCAGCAAGCGTGCCGTTTCTGAGCAGCTGCAGATACGCAGGCATGCTTCCGGGATAGACGCTCATGGTGAAGGCGCCATTTCCGATGGAATGGCCGCGGAGAATATCGGCAGCCGCACAGATGTTGTCAAAAGTACCACCGGAACAGCCGGCAATCAATCCCTGCTCGACCCAGATTCCGCCGTCATGCACCTTGCTTACCAGATCAATGCTGGCCCCGACAATCCGGGAATTGGCCTTCTCCTGGCAGGCATGCAGAATATCTGTGGGATTTTCAAGCAGTTCGCGGATCGTAATGGTATTGCTGGGATGCATCGGAAGGGCAATGGTGGATTCCACCGTGCTGAGGTCTATATACACACAGCCGTCATAGTAGGCCACATCCGCCGGGCTCATCTGCCGATAGGCGTCCGGACGTCCATGAATGGTCAGATATTCCTCGGTGACCTGATCCGTCTCCCAGATGGAGGACCAGCAGGTCGTCTCCGTCGTCATGACATCGATGCCGTTGCGGTATTCGATCGGAAGCTTCGCGACACCAGGGCCGACAAATTCCATTACCTTGTTCTTGACATAACCGTTGGAATAAACTGCACCGCAGAGGGTCAGTGCCACGTCCTGCGGACCAACACCCGGACGCGGTTCGCCGTCCAGATAAACCAGCACAACTCCCGGACGGGCCACATCATAGGTACGGCCGACCAGCTGTTTGGCCAGTTCGCCGCCGCCCTCCCCGACACTCAGCGTTCCCAGCGCACCATAGCGGGTATGGGAGTCCGAACCGAGAATCATGCGGCCGCAGCCGGCCATCATCTCACGGTTGAACGAATGAATGACCGCCATGTTGGCAGGTACATACACGCCGCCGTACTTATGTGCAGCAGAAAGTGCAAACATATGGTCGTCTTCATTAATTGTGCCGCCCACGGCACACAGACTGTTGTGACAGTTGGTCAGGACATACGGCATGGGAAATTCTTTCATGCCGGAAGCGCGGGCAGTCTGGATAATTCCCACATAGGTAATATCATGGCTGGTCAGCGAATCAAAGCGCATTTTGAGATGCTCCATGTCGCCGCTCCTGTTATGCGCAGCCAGAACCGTATATGCAATGGTTCCTCTGGAGGCCTCAGCGGCCGTGACCTGTTTTCCGGTTTTTCTGGCCACCTCGGCCGCATCTGTAACGATTTCACGTCCATTGAGGAGATAAACCCCAGAATCATAGAGTTTCAGCATCGGTTACACCTTACCTTTCTGGAAAAGCCCTGCAGACCCCGAATAAGACCGAGCGCCGCAGGACTCTATTCACATGCCGGCGATTAACACAGGCAACGATATTTCTTTGCTGACTGCCCCTGCCTTCCAGATCAGCCCATGCGGATCTGACTGGGGGCCGGCTGCCGGCCGGAAACAACAGGGGCTGTCCGGAAGCCCCCGGGAAAGCTGTCCACGGAACAGAATCCGGCGCATTCGGAGAGAAGAAGGGCAAAGCCGGACAGGATCTTCCTTTTTTGTCCGGTCATTCCGCCGGAAACACCCGAAATTTCTGGTTCATGATAAAGTAAAGCAGATTGAAGTGCAAATATTTTTTTTACTATGTTCATTATAAGCAAATGCTTATGCTATAATTCACCATAATCCTATGACAGAAGTCCCATCCGCTCTGTCCGGAGACAGTTCACGGAAAATCCGGTTCATCCATATTGTTGACGGAGGCACGCCCATGATTACCCAGAGACATATGAACATTGTCCTGACAGTTGTTCGCGAGGGATCCTTTACTGCCGCAAGCAAGAAACTCTATATCTCTCAGCCGGCGCTTTCCCAGGCCATCAAGCAGATCGAATCGGAACTGGGTGCAACGCTGTTCAACCGCCTGACCACGCCGGTGGAACTGACCTCTGCCGGCAGACTGTTTGTCGATTATGCCGCTCAGATGCTCCTCCTCGACCGGAATCTGCGTACACGGCTTGCCGCAGCCGGAGGGGAAGCAGCCGCCCATTTATCCTTCGGTATTTTTCCTCAGCACAGTCTGCAGCTCATGCCCAAGGTCATTCCGGAGTTTTACCGCCGCAATCCGGATGTACACATCCGTCTGATTGAGGATCTCAGTTCAACGCTTGAACGGCTGGTCATCGACGGCCAGTGTGACCTGGCGCTTGTCACCACCGGAAACAAGCACAGCCGCCTGGTCTACCGCCTGATTGAAAATGCGCATATCGTCCTTCTGGCTGCCAGAGATACGGACCTGGCCGCCAGCGTTCCCGGAGGAACATCCATCAGCCTTGCACTGGCAGCAGGCGAGACCTTCATCAGCATGAATCCGGAACATCCTCTCCGCATCATTCAGAACCGTCTTTTCGAGCGTTATGCCATTTCACCCCGAATCATCCTCGAAACTCCGAATCTGGAAACTGCCGGACGCCTGGCCGCGCTCACCCGCTCCGTCTTCCTGATGCCCGACTCCTGCCTCCCCACTCCCCTCACCCCGGATTATCCGCTGAATGTCTATCCTCTGGACGATCCGGACAACCTCTATCCCCTGTATCTGTGTTCCCGCGAAGGGCATCCGCTCTCCAAATATGAAAATGACCTCTTTGAAATTATCTGCAACCGGATGAGAACTGCCCTCCCCTGATTCCATCCTTTACTGCCGGTTTCCTCTCCGAGTGTCAGCAGACCTGCTCAGGCAGGTCTGTTTTTCTGTTTTTCCGGCATCATTTTCCCGACTCTTTTTCAGGCGACAAAAATATACTGTTGACAGCACATCAGCATGGGTATATACTTGTATGCAGAAATACAAATCCGAGGTGAGCGAATTGCTTGAAATTTCCTCTAAGACCAACCTCCTCGAGCAGAAAAACTACCGTTATTCGCTGCAGGACGTTGAAAACCCGAATCTGTATCGGGATATATATGATTATGAAACCGTTCCGAAGATCCCTTTCAACCACCGGCGCGTCCCCATGAGCATGCCGGAGGAAATCTGGATCACAGATACCACTTTCCGTGACGGACAGCAGGCGATCAACCCGTATACGGTGGATCAGATTGTGGATCTTTACAAATTTATGAATAGGCTTGGCGGTCCTTACGGCGTCATTCGTCAGACAGAATTCTTCGCCTACTCCGAGAGAGACCGGGAAGCCATCAAGCGCTGTCAGGATCTGGGATTCCGTTTCCCGGAAATAACCACCTGGATCCGTGCCTCCAAAGAAGACTTCAAACTGGTCAAAGACCTGGGTATCAGCGAGACGGGAATTCTGGTCAGCTGCAGTGATTATCATATTTTCAAGAAGATGAAGCTGACCCGCAGTCAGGCCATGCGCAAGTACCTTGATACCGTCGAACTTGCCTTTGAATCCGGCGTCATGCCAAGATGCCACCTCGAAGATGTGACACGTGCCGATTTCTACGGCTTTGTCGTCCCCTTCGTCTGTGAGCTGATGAAAATGAGCCGGGACGCCGGCATTCCTGTCCGGATCAGGGCCTGTGATACCATGGGATACGGTGTTCCCTATCCGGAGGTCGCCCTGCCGCGCTCGGTCCCCGGCATCATCTACGGCCTGCAGCATTATGCAGATGTCGACAGCGGTCTTCTCGAATGGCACGGCCACAACGATTTCTACAAAGCCGTCTCCAATGCCAGTACAGCATGGCTGTACGGTGCCAGCGCCGTCAACTGCACGCTGCTGGGCATCGGAGAACGTACCGGAAATGTCCCGGTGGAAGCCATGTGCATGGAATATGCTTCCCTGCGCGGCTCCCTTGACGGAATGGACCTCACGGTCATCTCCGAAATTGCCGACTATTACAAGAATGTCATCGGCTATGAGATTCCGCCCATGCAGCCCTTTGTCGGCCGCTGCTTCAACCAGACCCGGGCAGGCATTCATGCGGACGGCCTCATGAAAGATGAGGAAATCTACAATATCTTCAATACGAAGAAAATCCTGAACAAACCCGCCACCGTCATGATCGGACAGAACAGCGGCCTTGCCGGCATTGTATTCTGGATCAACAGCAATTATCAGCTGGAAGGGGACGAAACTGTCAGCAAGCAGGATGATCTGGTCATCCAGATGAAAGCCTGGATTGACGCGCAGTATGCAGCCGGTCGTGTCGCATCCATGAGCACAAAGGAGCTCGAGGACAAGATCGAAGAACTGACTGAAGGCCGTCTCTCAAAGCTGTAGACCGCCGGCCTTTTCCGATAAAACATTACTGGAGGAAATATGGAACAGAAGATAAACCGTCCTCACCAGATGATCTCTCTGGCAGATCAGGTTTTTGATGCACTTGAAACCGACATTCTGAGCGGTGTTTACGAGCGCGGAGAGGTGCTGACCGAATCCAGGCTCTGCGAAAAAATGGCAGTTTCCCGTACCCCTATCCGGGAAGCACTCAAGCGTCTGGCCACAGAACACATTATTGAAATGACTCCGAGAGGCGCACGCGTCATCGGCATTCTGCCGGAGGATATTGCAGATATTTACGATATCCGTCTGCGCATTGAAGGAATGGCCGTAGCCAAAGCAGCTGCCTGTATGAGTGAGGAAGCCATTCAGGAACTGAAGGAAACGCTGGACCTGCAGGAATTCTACACGCTCCGGAAAGAACCGGACAACATCAAGAACATGGACAGCCGTTTTCACCGCATCATCTACGAGAACTGCGGAAGCGGGACATTCAAGGACGTACTCGCTCAGCTTCACCGCAAGATCATGAAGTACCGCCGCGTCTCCATCTCCATCCCGTCCCGCGCCAGTCAGTCGCTTTCTGAACACGCTGCAATCTATGAAGCCATCGCTGCAAGAGATTCGCAGAAAGCCGAGGAGCTGACCATTACACACATCCGGCATGCCAAGAAAAACATTCTTGAACAGGCGGTCAATGCCGGGAATGTCCAGACCGCTGTCTGACCGTCCATCACTATACACCGAACAAACAGGAGGCCCTTTATGGATACACAAGCGATCCTCGCCCATTTTGAAAAACTGCTGAACGAACAGATCGATCGTGCACAGCGGCTCGAACAGACCGAAGCTTTCGACTTTACCTCCCGTCCTTTGCGCATTGCCATTGCACCGGGCGACGGCATCGGTCCGACAATTACAGCCTGCGCCGAGTCCGCTCTCCGTATCCTTCTGAAGGAAGAAATCGCCAGCGGCGAAATCGTTCTGGTTCCCGTCGAAGGTCTGACCATCGAAAACCGTCTCGCCAGGAATGAAAGCGTTCCATCCGACGTCCTCGACGTGATCCGGTCCTGTCCCGTTCTCCTGAAGGGTCCCACCACCACGCCGCACGGCGGCACCATGACCAGTGCCAATGTCACACTCCGGAAAGCACTGGATCTGTTTGCCAATATCCGGCCAGTCAGCGTCCCGGAAGAGGACATCGACTGGACCTTCTTCCGGGAGAATACGGAAGGCGAATACGCCGTTGGTTCCAGCGGTGTGGAATATGACAATCTCCTGAACATGGACTTCAAGGTTACCACTTATGCCGGAACAAAGCGTATTGCCCGTGCAGCCTACGAATTCGCCCGCAATACCGGACGCAGCCATGTCACCATTGTCACAAAAGCCAACATCATGAAAAAGACAGATGGCCTTTTCTCAAAGCTCTGCCACGAGGTTGCCAGCGAATATCCGGAGATCACCACGGATGAATACTTTGTGGATATCATGGCAGCCAATCTGATCAATCCCGACGTGCGCAGCCGTTTCCAGGTGATTCTTGCGCCTAACCTCTATGGCGACATTCTGACGGATGAAGCCGCTCAGGTACAGGGGGGTGTCGGCACAGCAGGCAGCTCCAACGTCGGAAGCCGCTATGCCATGTTTGAGCCTATTCACGGTTCCGCTCCCCGCATGATCGAAGAAGGTCTCGGTGACTATGCCAATCCGGAAAGCATTCTGCAGGCTACTGCAATGATGCTGGACCATATCGGCTGTGTCGATAAGGCAGACCGCCTTCGTCAGGCCGTGAATGCAGTCCGGGAAAAAGGTCTGCTTGTCACAGGGCTCCGGAGTGGTGCAACCTGTGCCGCCTTCTCAGATGCGCTCATGAGCGAGCTGAGCACCTGACAGATCAAATCAAAAAAGCGTCCTCGGACGCTTTTTTGATTTTTCCGGTTTACTGCATTTCATTTTTCCTCTGCCATTCTTCAATCAGTTCCACTGTCTGTCCCGCACTTTCAATCAGCTGGACATAACCATGAAGCGTTCTTGCCTTTGAAATCAGTGCTCGGGAATGACTGTCAATCAGGATCAGGTTCCTGTGCCGGCCGTTTTTCGCCTCCTGCAGAAGGTTGGCTGCCGCAGAATTCCCGTCAAGTACCAGCAGCGTACACGCTCTTCTTTTGAAAAGCTCATAGGTAAAGCTCTTGTACAGGCTGATCCCGGCCGGCTCAATGGATACCCTTATTTCCACACCGGCTCTGCGAAGCCGGCGTCCCTCAGCCGGTGTCAGCAGGGTAGGCACAATTGCAAAGATCCGGAACCGTCCCTGATTTCTCTCCGTCAGATACTGTTCATATCCGGTCATCCGGTGTCCGATCACAAAAAACACCTTTTCCGGATCGAACCGTTCAAGGCAGGCGTCAATCACGCGCCAGCCCGACTCATGCATAACCGTCCTGTGCTGACTGTTGTTGAAGCTGCCGCCGGCCACAATAACCGGCATTCCCTGCGGCAGATCCGCAATCCGGTCGCTCAGTTCCACCTGTGCCTGAACATTGTGAGATGTCTGCCACAACGTCATCTGGGGACGGGGTGTCTCTGCAAAGCGCTCCTCCAGATACCGGACTGCTTTTTTCTGTCCGCGGCACTCATCAAATGCACGCTGCTTCCGCTCAAACGTCTCCATTCCGGTCCGGCATACGCTCCGGTCCGTTTCGCGCATCTGTTTCAGTTCATCAAAGCTGAGTTCCAGCAGTTTTTCAAGCGCCAGCTCTTCATCTATGGAATCCGTCCCGTACAGTGCACCGCCGTCTGTTCCCTGTACACAGGCGATTCCTTCTCTGAGATACTGCTTAAGCGGATGCGCATTCAGATCGCTCAGATTGTTCAGCCTCACATTGGAGGTAATCTGAAACTCCAGAATGACACCATGGTCGCGGAGAGCACCAAGCAGCCGTTTTCCCTTGGCAGAATTGAGATTGGCCGTATACAGTCCGTGTCCCAGGCGCAGAGGCGGCATTTTCTGTCCCGGTTCCAGCGCTTCTCTTACACATCGGATACTGTTTTCCACATTATCCCGCAGGCTGTCATTCTCTCCGGCATGTATCCGTATTACAAAACCGTCCTCCGCACCGGCAATCCGGACCAGTTCCCGGATCACCGGCTGCAGTTCCAGAATATCGTTGATCTCCTCACCCAGAATGTCAGCACCGGCGACATACGGATCTGACGCCACCGCTCTGAGTACCCGAAGATTGTCCCGGAAATAGTCCTCCCCCGTTACAGAATCCCTGACGATAGTCAGAGGAATACGCCGGATGCCGGCCAGAAAACGAATCATGGTTCCCGTCTCCGCATACACCGACGGCATAATTTCATGCACCTGCCGGAGCATTTCAAAGGCTTCGCTCTCTTTCACCAGCGTCGTATCGGAGATTTCCACGTAGTGGATCCCGCACGAGGCGTAGGTGCGTGCCGTCCACAGCAGTTTGTCCTCAAAGAGTGTATTTCCCCGGTACTCGGGCCGGTCACGGTCCTCCACGATCCGCCTGAGAACATCCGCAACCTGCGGGTGCGGAACCGCCTCTGCCCTGATCGGAGAGATCCGGTCATCTGCAGGTTTCCCCTTCGTAAAGACATACCGGTACAGGTATACTTTCTCAAGATTGGCAAATACCGCCTGCCCGTCCTTGGGGACTGTCAGCGAATGGCGTATCTGTTCAATATTATAAAAGGCATCTGCCGGATTTCCGAGAATCAGATCTGCAAAATTGATAAACGTATGGTCATCAATTCTGCGGTCCAGATACCGGCCGGTCAGGCCTGAATCTGCATACAGCGGTGCCGTGCATGCTCTTCTCTCCTCCAGCCGCGCCCATTGTTCACAGGTGCATCTCAGCTGAAGTTTCTTAATATAATACAGTGGATAACGGATCTGATGCCAGATTCCCAGTGCAATCAGCACATCCGGTTCCAGATTTCCGTTCATGTGCGTATGAACATCTGTTTCAAACTTGCATTCACTCCGGATGTATGTTTTTACAATCGTCCGGGCAATGCCCAGCTTGTAGTCCTTGGTCTGACTCATCAGCGTCTTGGAAATTGCCGGAATCGAGGCTTTCATTTCAATCCGTCCATCCGGATAAAGATTAGCTACTTTTGTGTTGCCAAGGCGGAAAATAAAAAGGCGCTCATTGTTTCCGTCGATGTAACACGGGATCTCCCCACGGATCACCCGGAGTCCGTTATCATCCTCACTGACCGGCAGCTGACAGAGAGCCGCCAGGTTTGTAATCAGATTTCCGGTATGATGATTCGGTGTCCGCAGGACATAGGAAAGTCCTTCTCCGTTCCTGAACACATCCACGACAATATCCCGCTCTTTATCCAGCGTAAACTGCCCATATTTCTCCATCCCGTCCCCCCTTTTCCATCTGATGGCCGATATTGCGAAAAAACCTGTGTGAACTCACACAGGCAGTTAACTGTTCAGATAATGACGCGATTACGGCCGGCCGTTTTTCCGGCATACAGTTTCTGATCGGCTTTCTCAATAATTTCAACCAGTCCGGACCGGAAATCATATTCCTCTACGCCGGCTGTGATCGTAATCTTGAATTTTGCCTCCTCGAATTCAAAGTCCAGATTGCTGACTGCGAGATTAACCTCCCACATGATAGTCCCGGCATCGTCAATATTCATTTCCGGGAAGAAGAAGCAGAATTCCTCGCCGCCCCAGCGGCCGCACTTATAACGTCCCCCGGACAGCTCCCTGAAGCTGGCCGCCAGTTTCTGAAGAGTATAATCCCCGCAGTTATGTCCGTACGTATCGTTTACTTTTTTGAAGAAATCAATATCTGCAATAGCCAGACTGAACTGGGCGGATGGATTATCCTGTATGAACTGAGTCATCTCATCAAAGATGAACCGGCGATTCGGCAGCTGGGTCAGTGCATCAGTCTCAGCCTCATGCTGCAGTTCCTGATTGTCGATCAGAAGCTGACGCTCTGTTTCCTGAATGCTGGTGCTGAACACAATGCAGTTGATTGCCGTAATAACAAACAGAAACAACGTATTGACCGTCTGAAAAAGCACCATGATATTCTTTTCCATCATGAAAACCGGTTCATGATTCAGCGTGTAACTGAATAAAAGCATCCGGATGGCAATCAGCAGAACGAAGTAAATCATCTTGGTCCATGGCCGTACATAGACAGAAAAGAAGATCAGCATCAGCAGAGGAAGCAGAAAATGCTGACCCCCGCTGTTCCATCCATAGGTGTATACATACCATCCGGACCACACCGTCACAACGACCGCGTGCACCAGCAGGTTAATGCGCATATCCATCTCGTCTATCATTGCCGATTTCAGGATGACAATCACCAGAAGGGCAATCCCGGTCCATTCGATGTGCTGGTTCAGAACAATGCCAAGCAGGAGAATGATCAGAAACAGCGCTGACATCATCAGATTCGTCGCCACAAGCACACGCCGATAATACAACGGCATTTTTCTTCGTTCAGATCCCGGAACCTTAAGGGCCATAAAATCCCGTATAAACTGAAATGGATGGTCCGTTTTCATATACGGAATCCCACCTTTCCGCTTCTTCAGGCAGTTATTGTGCTTTTCCTGTCAGTCTGCCGGAAACCTTCCAGGAACTGTCTGTATTATATCATATTCTCTGAATTCTTTCAATCAGATCAGAATACCGTTCAGATGATCCATCTCGTGCTGAATGATCTGCGCCGCAAAACCGGAAAACCGCATCCGATGCTTTTTCCATTGTGCATCCTGATATTCAACCTCAATCTCGCGGAACCGCTCCGCCACCCGTGTCCCGGGCAGCGAGAGACAGCCCTCCTCCGCCCTGTACGCTCCCTCTTTCTCTACCAGAACAGGATTGTACATCACCAGACAGAAATTCCCGATCCCCGGATTCATTACAATTACCCGTTTGCGGACACCAATCATGTTGGCAGCCAGGCCGACGCATTCCTTCCTGTGGGCTCTCAGCGTATCCTCGAGATCCCTGCCAACCTGAACATCCTCTTTCTGTGCATCATCCGACGGCTGACTTAGAAAAAACGTATCCCTGACGATCGGTCGGATCATCTGCACCCCTCCATGTTCTCAGCATTTTTCTGCGTCTGCAGTCAGACGCCTTTCCCTTTCCATTATATGAAAACAGTCCGCCTTGTCAATCATTTTTATGGAGCGGCACGACAGATTTGACAGCTCTGAATAAGGAATCCTGTCCGACCGCACCGATCTGCAGAAAAGGATCCGTGCCCCGCGCATGTCATTTTTTAGGCTTTTCCATTCAGAGTTTTACATTCTCTTGACAGAAATCCGTCCATTGCGTATACTTTTCCACACGCCTGAAAATGTCCCGTGATAGATAACATCTGTCCGTATCTGCCCTTCTCAGGCATATTTCTATATTGAATGGAGGTTTCTGCTTTGGATAATGAGCACCCGAACAGCGGACCCCTGGTAATTGATCGTGATGCAAAAATCAGCCTTACCGTAAACAATCCCATGAACTCGGACGAGCTGGAAATCGATCTTTTTCAGGTTTTTTCACATATGGGGAAAAGTGCCGGCTTCTTTCTCTGGCTGATGATTCTGTTCATCGTCATCGGACTGTGCATTCCTTCCGTCCACTATCTTCTGTCCAGACCGCCTATGACCGTCAGTTCAGCTGTTACGCTGAACTATCAGGTTCCGGATAAACTCGGCAACCCGGTAAACGTCTCTGATCTGACCGCTCCGGACGGCAAGCCGCTCGATTTGAATCAGATCACATCTTCCTACGTTCTTCAGAATGCACTCAGCAACCTCGAACTGTCAGCTCCGGTCGGTATTGAAAATCTGAGAGGCAACATCACCATCAGCCGGATACCCACCGAAGAATCCAACCAGCAGATGGAACTCATCTCAAAGATGATTGCAGACAAGAGTTCTACCCTGTACCAGCAGCTGTCGAATGTTGAATTCGTCTACTCAAATCGTTTTGTCATCTCCCTCAAGAACGGATTCGGACAGCCCGATTCCCGGAGGAAGATCTATCTGAAGGATGACGAACTTCCCCTTGTTCTGAACAGTATCCTTTCATCCTACAACAGTTATCTGGTTAAAACCTATGCAGATTCCAGACTTCCGGATAATCCCTTTGATCTGATTACCGTTGAGGGCATCGACAACCTTCAGCTGATGACCACACTGAACAGCGCCCTTGATCAGCTCTACAATTATTGCAGCCAGAAGCCATCCGATATCCGTTCCTACCGTTCCTGGCGCACCGGAAAGTCCCTCAATGATCTCATGAACGATATCCAGATGGTTCAGTCCTTCAAAACTTATTACACGGAATCCATGATTCAGTCTGATGCACTGGTCACTGATATAGCCGACACAAAGGCCTATTATCAGTTCAGACAGCAGGATGCGCAGCAGAAAATTGATTCCCTGAACGAAACCATTTCAGCACTTACAGATACGATCTCCAATTACCGGAATGATGAGGTGGTCCTCTCTGTTCAGGGTGCCGAATCACAGAGCACTGCGCGCACAAATACCGACTCCTACAATGCACTGTTTATCAGTCAGGCGGACAATTATAGCGCTCTCGCCGCTCTTCAGTACAACAGCCAGATGGCACAGGCAAGGCTTTCCATGCTGGAAAGTCAGACTCACGGGACGGTTACAGAAGCAGTCACCGCTGAAATACAGTCTGCCATTGTCAGTGCTCAGCGGATATACGACGAGATCAAAAAACACATGGAAGAACTGTTCCAGAGTGCCTCTTTTACCACTTTCCTTGAGTATTCAGCCGCCTACGGCAAACCTGTCAGCTTCTTTAAATCCTATGCCAAGCCGCTTATGATCGGCGGCGGGGCCGGCTTTGCCCTTGCACTGATGTTCTGGTTTATGTATGCCCTTCGTCTGGATATCATTGAAAGCAGAAAAAGATTTGCAGAAATGGAGGCGAACCGCAGATGACTAAACGCAGCTATATCCACATTGTAATTATCATTCTGGTTCTCTGCGGACTGCTCGGAACCGGTATCGCCGCGTTCCTCTTCACCAGCAATCCTGACCCGACTACCGCCTCCGCCAGCATCGAATATACCTTTGTCGGATCAGCAGAATCCACTGCTCCCAACGGCGTGCGGTATAATCCCGAGAATATCCGCAATGACAATATTCTCGAGCAGGCGCTCATCACAGCCGGTCTTGACAGCAAGTACACCCCCGGGCAGATTCGCTCAAGCCTTAAAGTTTCCGGCATCTATCCGCAGGACTTCGTCGATCAGGTAAAAAGTTTCCGCTCTCTGCTCGATTATAATGCTTCCTCCGACAGCATTCTGAGCAATTATCACCCCACACAGTACAATGTTGTCCTGACTAATGAATTTGATTCTTCCATCTCCGCTTCGGCTCAGAGCAATTTGCTTGATGCCATTCTTTCTACCTACTTTACCGCTTTCAAACAGACATTCGGTTCTCATCTCGACGAAACGATCTACAATGATCTTTTCAGCGACCCGAATGCCGACTTCATCCCGCAGCTTGATGCAATTGAGCAGGAAATTTCTGAACTGAGTCTTTATGCTCAGGAGATGGCCGAACGTTCCCCTGATCTCAAAATCAACGGTCGTGGATTTGAGGACGTTGTTCTGCGTCTGCAGCACATTTCCGGCACAACGATTTCCCAGTTGAAAGCAAACCTGCAGGTAAACGCACTGGCCAAAAATCCGCAAAGGCTTTTGAATCAATATGATTTTCTCCTGCGCCGGCTGCTCGTTCAGCTTGAAGCAGAGAAACAGCATCTCGAAAATCTGGACCGACTGATTGCGTCCTTTGAGCGCAACGGCAACATTTATCTGACTTCAGCTTCCTCCACCACAACTCTGAATGGAAACTCCTCCCTCACCTACGACAAACTGATTGAGATTCGTCATGAGCTGACCGAAAAGATTTCATCCATCTCTTCAGATGCCTCCACCTATCAGAAATGGATCAATAATCTTTCCAGCAACAAACAGAATAATCCGGAGAACAGCTTTGCCGCATCAGACTCCGCTGACGAGCTGACACTTGCAGATATTCCGCAGTCAACTGACGCTGTCGATGCGGTTTCGACCAATCAGATTGCCTCTTTCCAGCTTCAGATCAATACGATCCGTCAGTCTCTGAACCAGACCATCAGCGAATTCAAAGCCCTCCTGGATGCCTATAATGATCAGGAAATCAATCCCGGGACCATCACAATATCCAGGATCCTGTACAAAGCACCTTCCTTCCTGTCCATTGCTTTCCTCAAACAGGCCATCAAAACGTCTGCTCCCTTCTGTGCGGCAGGTATTATTCTCTGCATCGTCATCCTGATGCCGAAGATGAAGAAACGCTATCTGGACAGATAATATTCCCTGTATCATTTCAGAAAGATGACTGCCATTCAGTCATCTTTTTTATATGTACCAAACAGATTTCTTCCCCCCCGCCCATCATTAAGCCCGGGAATCCGTTTTAAACAGATAAGTCCCTCATCCAATCTCACCGGCATGCGCCGGAGAAGACCGGATGAGGGACTCTGTCTGTGACCTGCTTTTTTATTTCCGATCGTCTTTTACAGCCTGTTTTGCCGGTTTTTCAACAAACCGGTAGGTACTCTTTCCGCTCTGTTTTGCCAGGTACATGGCTTCATCGGTCTTGGCGAACAGATTCCGTGTATCCGTTGCATCAGACCCGTGGACAATTCCCACACTGATGGATGTCTTCGGAAGACCGTCATCCGTCTTCTTCAGTTCCCCATTGATCCTGTCAATCTTTTCGGCAATCAGATCACGCTGATTTTTTTCGGCATGAACCATGAAAACAACAAATTCATCTCCGCCGATCCGGCAGATATAGTCATCCGAACGAAAATTGTTCCTGAGTGTCTGTACGATTTTGATCAGAACTTTGTCACCAGTTTCGTGACCATACGTATCATTGATGGATTTAAAGTTATCCACATCGATCATGACCATGTATGTACTCTCCAGTTCAATACTTGAAAAGAGCAGGTCATAGCCGGATCGGTTATATGCGCCAGTCAGTTCATCATGAGAAGCCTTGAAATTCAGATGTTCAAGACTTCTCTTATATACCTCATACATTCGGTTATACGTCCGGGCAAGATACCGGAATTCATTTGCACCGACTTCAGGAATTGGACTGTCCTCCTTAATCCGATCCACCGCGTTAAGGACAGGATGAATACCAAGTTTCGATGTCAGCCAGACCATAAAAACAATTCCCAGTGTCTGAAGCAGAATAGCCGTCCGGATCATCGTCAGTTCATCCCGAAGTTCCTTCATCGCACTGTCATCAAAGGAATAGGCCATCTCCTCCAATTCATCCAGGCTTTTCTGCATGTTTGCGCGAATAATGTTCTTGATCATATAATAGTTATCGCCGAGGACAGTTTCTGTGGCTTTCCTCAGTTTTCCATCGTTATCAAGTGCCAGATCCTCCTCTGACAGTATCACTGTATCAAGAACTTCCGGATAATCCGTAAACCCTTTCGCCTCAATCACCAGCCGCATCGCGTAATATTCAAGTTCCATAAGCCGCAGTGAGTGAACCATTGCCGTCTGAAGGCTCTTTGAAGCACTGGAGTTCCCCGCTTCGCTGCTCATTTTACTGATCGCATCCTCACGGTGATTGGTCTCAAAAGCTTCTTTGAAATACGCATCCAGAAACTGCCTGTCCCCTTTCAACGTAAAGCGCTGTACGTTCTCCGTAAGATAATCAGAGGCATCCATCAGCTCCCTTGCTGCTTTTCTCAGCTCAATCTGTGTTTCTGATGTTCTGGTAAGTCGTTCAAAACTGGAGAAGAGATGATGTGTTGCCAGAAACATCAGTACCGAAAGGATTATCGCACCGACAATCATCCAGAGATGAATGGTTCTAAGAGATATTCCGCCCTTTTCGTTCTTTTTCAGCATCATTATTCCTTCTTATCATCATTTATCCCATATCCAGATCAGAATCTGGTTCAGCTCAATTCTCAGGTTTGTTTTTCATAACGGACACCGAGGATAATCTTGTTTCCGCCCTGCATGCGGGTAACCTTCATATTCACAAGTATCGGCGTACCCGTATCAATCAGACGATAACTGGTCGTAAACACACCGTGCTTGTCAAGTTCATCCAGTACCTTTTCTTTTGTAAAGTTCTCAAGGAAAGTTCTCCGATCTTCCTCATAGATACGGAGCGCGGCCGCCTGCTCAACAGCCTCAAAAAAACGCTCTCCATGGCGCTCCATCACCAGATTCTCCTCACCAACTCCGGAGGAATACTCGATGAACTGATCTGTATCCAGGTTTACATAGTAAATGTTGTAATAATCTGCCGCCAGTGCACGGGCAATACTCGCATAGGTGGCTCCCTCATCCGGATCCGTCACCGATAGAACCGCCAGTACAACAGCAGTCGTTCCCGTAACCGGATTCACGATAAGTCTCCTTGCAAAAGAATGCACAACTGACCCATCCGGCAACTGTTCATCAAAATATGAACGGCCTCTTCCACTGCAGCAGGATCTGACTATCTGCATAAATTCAGAGCGGTTATTAAAGAAAGCAGAGGCAGCTTCAGTTTCATTCGTAATATCCACCTCATAAAACCGTGCCATGAAATCCCGGTAGGAACTGTTGGTCCGTACGAACCGGGCTCTTCCGTCCCGGACCTCAAGAATCGCCACAGGCAGTGAACTGAAAACATTCTGAAAAAGGTTTTCCGTCCCGCTCGCCAATGTGCCAAAATCGTACAGGTTCACTCGTCCGACTGTCTCAAAGTACCCTGACTCCTCCGGGTTTTCAAACCCGATCTGTCGTCCGGTCCTGTACCTCTCCAAGATTTCCGAAAAGGGAATCGGTCGGCAGAAATAATACCCCTGGAGTTTGGAACAACCGATTTCCTGCAGAAAACGCACCTTTTTTTCGGTTTCGACGCCCTCGCAAACGGTATCCAGTCCCAGAGCGTTGACCATTCTCATCAGTTCCGTCAGAACTTTTTTCCCGTCTTCCCCCTCATCAAGTTTCTTCAAAAAGGACATATCAAACTTGACCAGATCAAATCTGAGGCTCTGCAGGAGTTCAAGAGACGAATAACCGCTGCCAAAGTCATCCATCCACACCGGAAAGCCCAGTTTCTGGAAGCGGATTACCTGCTCCTTCATGTAGTCAAAATTCCGGCCAATCGTACTCTCAGTGATTTCAATGGTAATTAATTTCCGGGGAATCCCGGCAGTATCGACACGCCGCCGTACCTCCTCAACAATATCACATGTTTTAAAATCCGATCTGGACAGGTTGATCGATATCGGAACCGTGTAAAGACCCAGTCGTCCCTGTTCCCGAATCTTCTCCAGCACACATTCAAGTACATACAGATCGACTTTGTATATCAGCTCCGCATCCTCCAGGTAGGGAATGAACGCAGAGGGCGGAAGCATACCACGCTCCGGGTCAATCCATCTGGCCAATGCTTCCTCATCGCAGACCGAACCATTCACTGCTCTTACAATCGGCTGATAATACACCGTAATCCATCGTTCCCGGATCGCCCGGTCAACCATGTTCAGAACATACTGGCGCTGCAGAATATCATTTCTCAGACCATGGTCATAATAGGCAAATGCCGATTCGAACTGATTTCTACAGCTGTCACAGGCAAATTTTGCCCGATCACAGGCAGTGCTAACCGAAACCAGTCCCATCCGATTGGAATAGATCCCGATATGTACCGGCAGTGATTTTCCATCCTTCAGTTTACTGTTTTCCTCAATCAACGTATGGAGCTTCTCCTCAAGACCATCCTCCGTTGTAACAACTGCAAAATGGTCTGCCGCAATGCGGCAGCAGTTTTCACTTTTGAACATTCCGGTCAGCAGTCTGGAAAAAGCAAGCAGCAGATGATCTCCCTCGGCGAAGCTGTACTTCGAATTGTAAAATTTCATACCGCTCAGATCCATATACAGGAGAACCGGTTCCTCTCCTCTTTCAATGCTCGCATCCCTTGCCTTTTCGGCAAGTTCAAAAAAGTGGGTCATATTCGGAAGTCCGGTCAGATAATCATACCGCCCAGCCTTCAGAATGCTTTCCTCATGAAGCAGACCGCTTAGGAAATTCGTAAGATTTTCCTTATCGATCTTCTCCTGATAGCTGCCCTCATTCATAAACCAGATCTGTGCCAGAGACATTCCGTCTTCACTCAGAAAATGCTCCCCGACCGCATGAATAACGATATAGTTTTCCGCTCCCTGTGGTTTTACACGAAAAACGTTCTCATACGTTCCACCATTTGCCATAAAAAATACAGCTGTATCACGTATCCGCCCCTGATCATCCGGATGAATGTGAATAAACAAATCACGATTCACCAGACTGAGAGCTTCATCCTGTGATGAATAACCGAACAGTCTGCAGTACCCATCCGAAAGTGCAACAGCGAACATCCGATTTTCCGCAAACTGGTAAATTCCCATCGGAACCCGCATTCTCTCAATCTGCGTCCGCTGTTCCACTGTATAACGGTATCGTTCCATAATTTCCTCATTTTCTAAAGCTTCATCTGTGCTTTTTTTCAGGGCTTTTTTGTTCTCATACATGTTACGGTCAGCCCGTTTAACCACGTCCGCCGCTTCTTTTTTTCTCATCACCGAACTTCGACATGCCTCAGGCAATCACGACATCGTTATATGAAAGTGCTTCTTCATTATAAGCATTCATCCGTCCAATCAGTTCATCCACAGTCTCATCAGCCGTTTCCTGAGAAATAACAGTTCATTCATCGCCGCCAATCCGGAAAACCGGACTGCGTTTGAAAATCCCGCAGACAATGGCGTTTCGAATATACTGCTCTTCCGCCTGATCTCCCTCTGTATCATTGATAAGCTTGAGATAATGGGGCGTTTTCCCCTGGATCAGGAGGCTGAGGCTCAGCGCATAAACACCGCCGCGGGCAGTTTCCGACAGAACCCTTTACCAGGTAAACAGTGATTCAAATCAGAAATAATCCTCCAGATCGATGAAATCCCGTCCTTTTTCCCTGAATACAGTGAAGAAATCCTCTCCCTTTCCGGGAATTTTTAACAGTTCCTCATCAGCCGATGTGCTGTATTCCCGGTATGAGCCATTCTCCGGATTCACGAGAAACACACTCGGGAAAATGCCTGCCGGAACATTCATACGCGCATAGGCAGCCCGTTCCTCCCTGGCACGCTCAGCCATTTGCCGAACCTGCTCGTCCACATCCATAATCCCAAAGATAACAAACCGTTCATCATCCATCATTTGGGTCAATTTCTTGTCGACATATCAGTATTCATTTTCAAAAAGAAGCCGGTACGTGAGCACATACGAACTGTTTCTGCTTACCACATACGATCTGTCATTCCTGACCTGTTCGAAAACTGTCGTCACTTATACACTCATGAACATGTTTAGCCGCCGCGTGTGTTTTTCTCGGAAATTCTGCTGGCAGCTGCACTGCCGTCCCGCTTCTGCATATGAAAGAATACGTACCAAAGAGGCCGATTCCGCTATACTTTGCTTTCAATCATTCTTTTTTAATTATACAAAAACCAGTAGATTATTTCAACCTGTACATCATAGGTCATAAAATCGGATGATAAAAAACAGACAGTATCTGACAGTTTTAACTCCATCGGATCCGGCAGATAGTCCCGCCGTTATCCTGCTCTTCAGGTTATAGAACAACAGCTGTTCCTGAGCATAAAGCTCAGGAACAGCTGTTGTTCTCTGTTTCAGGCATTTCCTGAGGACTTTTATTCTGCCATGTAGACGTGTTATCGATATTCTCCATCGTTCCCCCGCCAGTGTCATCAGGTGCACGGAACACTCCCTTTTCTGCCAGACGCAGAAAAGCATCCACTACGTCCGCCGTCAGCTGGGTGCCGGAAGCCTCACGGATGATTGAAACAGCTTTCTCGTAGTTCATTCGAGCCCGATAGGGACGGTCGGAATACATGGAATCAAAGCAGTCTGCCACAGCAATGATCTGCGCCACCCGGGGAATCTTATCTCCTTTCAGATGATTCGGATAACCGAGACCATCCGGACGCTCGTGATGGCACAATGCACCGATTGCCAGTTCCGGCATAATGCTGATATCCTTCAGGATCTCGTACCCTTTTCTGGTATGTTCCTGAATTACCTCATACTCCTCATTCGTCAGCCTGCTGGCTTTTTTCAGCACCAGTTTCGGAACTCCGATTTTCCCCACATCATGCAGCAGTGCAATCCGGTAATACCGGTCCACTGTTTCATCGTCATAGCCCAGCTCCTTTGCAAGCTTCCCGGTGTAATCAGCCACACGGAATGAATGACCGTTAGTATACTTATCCTTCATATCGATAACCCGGGCCAAAGCATCTGTGATTTCATGAATAAATACGGTATTCTCATGCTGCTTCTGTTTGAGTGCACGGGTTTGCTCACGGAACAGATAAATGCCCATCATCAGGGTAATCAGCAGAACCGCTATGCGGGTAAAACCGACGGAACCATAGCTCTTCATAACATAATACCGGAAGATGTCTATCCCCGCCCCGACAATACAGGCGATAAGACCGACCCGCAGCATCCGAATCAGGTCCTCCTTCTGATGCGGGCGCCGACGGATAAAGGTCTGCAGCATCGCACCGATTCCGACAAGTGTCACCAGAATCAGCCCATGGCTGATATAGACAAGATAATAATAATCCGATATTCCCAAATAAGTCAGCAGCACCTGAGCCGCAAAGTTGATCAGGCACAGAGTCAGCGATAAAGGTACCAGTTTAGAAT
>CACXHF010000435.1 GCA_902767305.1 uncultured Eubacteriales bacterium | reverse complement strand
TAAAAGCACCGATACATGCGTTGTTCCGTTCGCTTCATCCGGATATTCGTATGCAAAATGCATCCCGATGGATTCTGCCGTCCTGTAAGAGGGTTCATTGGTCCATTTGCAGATCGAATACAGTGCCGGATAATCCGTATTCCGGAACGCCCAGTCACGGACAGCCACCGCCACCTCTCTGGCATAGCCCTTTCTCTGGCAGTCACGGCGGATATGATAGCCAATCTCCGGCAGCATTTCTCCGCGTATGTTCTGCAGCGTCAGTCCACAGTCACCGATCAGCTCCCCGGTCCCTGTCAGGCAGACGGCCCACAGGCCAAAGCCGTTTTCCCGGTAACGGTTTCTGTTGCGTTCTATCCAGTTCCTGACGCGCTGTTCATCAAACGCATAGGGATAATACCGCATGTTTTCAGCATCCGCAAATATCCGGAACATTGCCTGAAAGTCCTCCGCACACATCTCCCGCATAAACAGCCGTTCTGTTTTCAGAATCACGTCCATTTCAGTTCCTTTCCCCCGCCGCTGCATATCTGCTGCAGGGCAGGATCTCAGGCTGCAGTCTCAGCATTTACGATTTCCACATCCAGCAGGAAATCCGGTCGGATACGGCCATGCCGAGCTTTTTCTGCAGCGTCAGCGAAGCAGTGTTGTTTTTCTCCACCTCTCCGAAGGGAACGTTTCCCTCCTTCAGCGTTCTGGCGATCATGGCCTTTTCAAGTTCCTCCGCATAACCCCTGTGCCGGAATTCAGGATACACGTACAGCAGGCCCATGCTTCCCTCCAGATGCTCACCAATAAAGCCTGCCAGCTGGTTTCCCTCATAGCCAAGCATGAGTTTCTTCCGCTGTACAATGCGCCTCATATCCTCCGGGCTCTCAAGTTTATACACGGCAGTCAGAACCGGAAGATCCGCCTCAGACGCATCTTTCAGCACAAGGCTGCCCGTCAGCTCCGGTTCGGCACCATAATACGCCACCACATAGCATTCCATCATTTCCTCAAAACCGTATCGGTGAAAGGCACGGCGTCCGAGACCGGGATCCGTCACCATGAGTTTCTGACAGTCATCCCCGATATTTCGCCGAAGGACCTCCTCGCCGGCCGCCGCATTCTCACAGCCCAGCATCCAGACTCCGCTCAGCTGATCCAGAATCAGCAGGGCATCCTCCTGCTGCTCGATCACCTTTCCTGTTCCACGCTTCAGAATACGTTCAATGCCAAGATATTCGATTTTCGTCAGGTCTGTCACGCTTTATTCCGCCATTCCTTTCCATCCGTTAAAGAGAAAAAGCCCGAGCACCGCATTAAAGCCGA
The DNA here is from genome assembly GCA_902767305.1 of uncultured Eubacteriales bacterium. Lineage (GTDB taxonomy): Bacteria > Bacillota > Clostridia > Christensenellales > Aristaeellaceae > Ventricola. Next base: position 1,380 of record CACXHF010000435.1, on the reverse strand, counting down.
CGGCCGCAAACACGCTGAACCGTTCCGCAATGCCAAAGTATTCCGGCGGCACAATCCCTGTGCCGACTGCGCCGGCCATCATCATCACCAGTGCCGCCAGTGCCCAGATGCTCACGCTTCTCACCGCGGCCTTTCTGAATCCGGCAAGGATGATCATGACCAGCGAAACAACTGAAAGCAGCACGACAAGACCCGTTACAGCCATGTGCATCCATTCCTGAAAGGCTGTGATCTCATTGCCGGCATCCGCGAGCGGGAACATCCTGTATCCCGTTGCGGAAATCCAGTTCATCACGCCAAAAAGCACGATTCCCGTTCTGAACAGTCCGGAACCCACCCTGTTTTCAGATACAGAGATCACCGTACATACAGCGCACACCACACTGCCTGCGTCATAGAATGCAGCAAGCTGTTTCCAGAGCATTTTTGACGGTGCACTTTCCGCAGAAAGATCACTGACCGCCTGTGCCATCCAGTTGTATCCGGGATAGGCCAGCGGCGAAAACACGACTGCCGCCGTATAGGAAAGCAGGGCCAGCACGCCGGTCAGTCCCATCCACTGAATCAGTTTTCTGTTCATTTTTTTCCTCCTGAACCGTTTTCATCCTTTTTTCCCATTCAGGCTCCGATCTCTGCCGGGAAACCGGACAAGATCTCTGCGCCGTCTGCAGATGACGCCAGTATGCAGCGGTCCGTCTCCCTGCACAGTTTTCTCTCCGGTCCGGATTCAGTTATTCACGGCAGATCATACACCTTTCCTCCGTCCGCTGCAACTGCTCTCCGTTTCTGAACCTCCATTTTCTGCGGCGAAAATATCCGCTCAGAAACATCCCCGGCGCAGACTGCGCCGGGGAATTGCAGGAAAATGTCTGCCGGACAGATTTCCATCCCTGTGATTCATCTGAAGCCGGCACCGTCATTCGAGGGACAGATCACTCCGTTCCTGCCTCACGCATGAACTTTCCTCTTCATCCTGCCTTGTATCCTGTACTGAAACAGTCCGTGCCGGTTGCAGTATGCATACAGGGTTTTCACTCCGTTGATTTTGAACCTGGCTTCGGCGTTTCCCTCCGGATACAGTTTGACAAACTGGTTTCCCTGGTCAGAGACGGCCATCAGGAAGGAAATGAAATGGTCCTTCGTCATGGGATGCTGAACGGTGACAAAATATTCATCCTCCACCAGTTCAATATGTATCTCGTGATCCGGATCATCTTCCTCCACTTCCTGCGGTGGAAGCGTTATTCCACAGCAGCTTACAACCACTTCACCCGTTGTCCGAATGATATTTCCGCAGACCGGACAGACGTACAGGACACCTCTGAGCATGTTTGCGGACCTGTTCCGGTTTGAGACCGTGCAGCCGGAGAGAAGCTCAAT
>CACXHF010000434.1 GCA_902767305.1 uncultured Eubacteriales bacterium | reverse complement strand
TCGATGAACTTGACCGAGCCGAATCCGACGGTGTTCAGAACAAAGTTCACCACGCCGAACGAATAGTTGAACATGATCCGCCAGATGAATCCGGCGATGATGCCGGAAATCAGCACCGGCAGATAAAAACCGGAACGGAAAAGGTTCCTGCCCCAGCGCACCTGATCCACCGCTACGGCCAGCGCCAGCGCAATCACATTGACCAGCACGGTGAAAACGGCCGCAATCACGATGGTATTGAACGCCGCGGAGTGAAAGCGGGCGGAACCGAAGATGTTGACAAAGTTGTCAAACCCGATAAAGCGCATCGACGCTTCCGTAATTCCGTCGTAGGAGGTAAACGCCAGATAGACGCTGGAGATGGCGGGCGTGATGACAAAGAAGGAATACATGGTCAGGGCCGGCACCACAAACCAGAGCAGACTCCTGTGAAGCGCGCCCTTTTTCTCGGGAAGCCATTGAACGGCGGCCATCAGCAGCATGCCTGCAAGACCCAGCCAGGCCCAGATGCCGACCTTCATGGAAGGAACCGCATTGTCCTGGTAGAGCTTTGCCGTCACTTTGGACAGTCCCTCATCCGTAACCGCCGCCGCATCCCGGATCGTCTGAGAAAAGGTCTGAAAGTTCCAGATGCCTGCAGCCATCAGTGCCGCAGACACAAGGCCGAGAACGGTGAACAGCAGTTTCCGCTGTTTTGCCGTATTCACCCCCAGGTTCTCCGCAAAGCACAGCAGGAACATGATGAAGGCGGCAATCAGGCCGGCAGTGGCAGCGGCCGCGGACATGTTCAGCGGAGCGGCGGCGCCAGATACGGCAGTTGTCACGCTGTCGGCCAGCTTTGCCTTCCTTACAATGGACTGAAGCTGCGTGTTCAGCTGCGCGGCAGCACCGGGCATCGAAATGCCGTTGCCTTTCAGCCCGTTTTTCAGCGCAACATTTTTCCACGGACTGATCTCAAACAGGGGCATCAGGAAGCAGAAAACCAGGAACATGGAAAGCAAGAGCCGCACAATGTGCTGCCGCGTGCGCTGTCCCTTTTGTTTGTTCAGAGTAACAGTCTGCATAACGCAGCCTCCTTCGGATGATAAAAGCCTGCAATGAGTGGGATTCGCTCATTGCAGGCCTGTTTCTTATTCGGTAACGCCCACACCGGTCACAGGATTGAAGTTCTGCGTTTCCACGTCCCATTCAGCCTGCATTTCCTGAAGGCCCTGTTCGATGGTTTTGGAACCGGTAGCCCATTCCTGAGCGATCTTGTAGGAGAAGTTGCGGAAAGCCGAGGGAATCTCGTTATCGCCCCATTTGCTGTTCCAGCCGGGCTCGTTGGTCTCAGCCGCCTTCTGGGTCGCAATCATCTTGTTCACGATCTCACCGAAGTCCACCTGGATATCATTGACCGGAAGGAAGGACATGGTGGTCAGATAGTAGCTGTAATTGTCCTCCCGCATGCAGTACCTGATCCACAGTCTGGCAGCCAGCAGCTTATCGTCATCTGCGGCGCAGTCGGCGGAGTACATCCAGCCGTTCAGGCTGGGGCCGCCCCACATGTTCAGCTTGCCGTCCTCGTTGTACAGCGGGAACCAGCCGAATTCAAAGGAAGGATCCGCATCCTGAATATTGGCAACCATATGTGCGCCGGAGAAGAACATGGCGGCCTTTCCGGTGACCAGGAAAGAGGCGATCTGGCTGTCAGAGGTGGACATGAAGCCTTCCTCAACATACCCCTTCAGGTAGATGTCCGCGTACTTTCTGAAGCCCTCGGCCACAAAATCCTCGGTCCATTTGCGCTCGCCGGTGTACAGATGTTTGACGAAATCAGGATCGACTTTGGTCACATAGTTGATGTACCACTGCATCCAGGTGAAGCCCACGTGCCAGATATCGGCAGCGCCGACGACCAGAGGCGCCATTTTTCCATCCGCCTTGATGGCTTCGCACAGGTCCAGGAATTCCTGATAATTTTTCGGTTCTTCAAAGCCTTTCTCGGTGAAGTAGGCCTTGTTGTAGAAGAAGCCCAGAGGCGCGTCTGCCTTGGCAGGCACGCAGAAATACTTTCCGTTGTAGTCCGGAGCATTGTTCACCAGAGCGATCAGTTCGGGATCCACCTCTGCGATTTTTCCGGCGCGGGCCCACATGGGAACATCACGGGCTTCCATCAGGTCCGGGAACTCGCCAACCGCATCCAGACTCTTGAGTCCCTCGGAGAAGGAGGAAGAGGTGGGCGTCACATTGGTGATTTTGATCATCGGGTATTCTTTTTCAAATCCGGCGATCAGATTTTCCACCACTTCATTGAATTTCACGTCGCCGTTGCCGCAGAAGAAGGTCAGTTCCACCTCTTCGGCCGGCACCTCCGCCTCTGCGAACACGGAAGCGGCGGACAGCAGCATCAGCAGGGTCAGCAGCAGAGCAAGACATTTTTTCATACTTGAATTCCTCCTTAACATGTTTGCCGGTCATCCGGCCTGTTGACTTTATTATAGAGGATCTTCCCGATTTCCGAGAGAGAGAAACTTTTGAGTTTTGTGCGAAAAACTTTGGAATTTTCCTCAGACAGCCTGTCTCCACTTGATTTTTCCCTGCTGTTTCTCTATGATGCACAGAAGAAAAGGAGGAGGCACTATGAATCTGCTGCGCCGTCTGATCCCCCGGAAGCTGTCCTGGCAAATCATGCTTATCTTTATCCTTCTGGCAATGATTCCTTTTACCGTTCTTTCCACCATGGCGCTGAACCGTATGGCGGAGGAGACCGACCGGGAAGCGAAGGAACGTATCACGCAGATTCTCCGCCTGACCGGAAAAAATCTGAATGCCCATTTTCATTCCATCAAACTGACCACGGAAAAGATGTACCGGTACGATATCTATTCCGAACAGGGCATCCGGATGAACCTGGAAAACATCCTCAAAAATGCTCAGGATCCCCGGACACTGGTGCGAAACTACGTTTCCGGCCTGCTTGAAAGCGATGAATTTATCCGGAATGTTCTGTTTGTCGATACGGTCAACAATGAGGTCTATTCCGCCAGTACCTCAAACTATTCCGCGGTCCGGCTCAACTGGCCCTTTCTGCAGTGGCCTTTTCTCGAAAAAGCGGCGCACCGGCCGCGTCAGCTGAGTATTTCCGATCCGCATATGGAAGCGTATTTCCTGCACAGCAGCCACCAGGTGATCTCTTTCTGCCGTCCTTTTCTTTCCCTGAATGATCTCCCCAATCAGGAAACCATTCTCGGCTACCTGATTATCGATGTGGATACGACGGTCTTCGACGACGCTTTCCGGATCTATGACTGGCGCAGGACCGGTACGCTGTACGTCACCAGTGCAGACGGGCTGATCCTGTATTCAAGTAATGCGGAACAAACCGGCCGCCTGATGCCGGAATCCGTGCCCGACGGCATCAGCATTCTCTTCGAATCGATTCCGGACTGCCAGTGGCGTATTCAGTATCATCTGGATCCCGAACTTCTGACCGGAGACATTCATCGCCTGCGGGACCGGCTGCTGATTATCTCCGCCGCCGCAATGCTCACTGCCGCTCTGACCACCTGGTTCTCCTCCCGGAAAATTTCCCGCCCCGTCAGCAGCATGCTGCAGCAGATGGACCGTGTACAGCAGGGCGATTTATCCGCTCATGTGCCGGTTACCGGCCGGGACGAACTCAGTGCTCTTGGCGACGGCTTCAACCAGATGGTCAGCAAGCTGGATGCACACATCCGGCAAAGCTATGTCGCCTCCATCAAACAGAAGGAAGCCGAGCTGGACGCCCTGAGGATGCAGATTCACCCTCATTTTCTGTACAATACACTGGAAGTAATCCGCATGAGCAGTGTGGCCCATCACGACCTGGAAACAGCACAGATGACCCTGTCCCTGGTCAATCAGCTGCAGTACGTGATCGGTGAAAGCGGCGAACACGTCCCTCTTCAGAAGGAACTGGATATCGTTCGGGACTATATCTCCCTCGTCTCGCTGCGGTACGGACAGATCGAATGCAAAACCGCTGTACCCGCTTCGCTTCTTTCCTGCAGAATTCTGAAAATGACTCTGCAGCCGATTGTGGAAAACGCCGTGCAGCACGGGCTGCGCCCCCTGGGAGGAGGTCAGATCAGCATCAGTGCCGCACGGCAGCAAAATCTCCTGTGTTTGACCGTCATGGATAACGGCTGCGGAATGGATCAGGAACAGCTTGAAAAACTGCGAAATCAGATCAGCAGCGATAAGATGCCCGAAATAAAGGAAGACGGCCTTCGCTCAATCGGCATGAAGAATGTTCACGACCGTATCCGCATGGCCTGCGGAAACGCATACGGACTGGAAATCGAAAGCCAGCCCGGCATCGGCACAGCCGTCGTCATCCGTCTGCCCTATCTGAAACCGGAAAGTGAGGAAACCCATGAAACTGCTGATCGTGGATGACGAACCGGTCATCGTCAAGGGACTCTCCCAGCTGATCGATTATGCCGCCCTGGGGTTTGACAGACTTCTCACCGCCACCCGAAGCGGAGATGCTCTCTCTGTTCTGCGCAGTGAAAAGCCCGAAGCCATGCTCAGCGACATCGCCATGCCGGGCCTGACCGGGCTTGAACTGCTGCGCCTGATCCGTGAGGAGGGCCTGATGACGCAGGTCATTTTCATCAGCGGTTACCGCAGTTTTGAATATGCGCAGGAAGCCGTCGCTCTTGGAGCCAGGGATTATCTGGTCAAGCCGGTCAGCACAGAAAAACTGATCCGGGATCTCAAAGCCATCGCTGCCGATCATCAGGAACGTATGGAGCACAGCCGGCTGCAGCACCGTCTCAGGTCCATCGGTTCAGATCAGCAGACAATGCCCCAGCTGCACGTCCTCAATACAGAAAACCAGCCTTTCTCTCTGATCGTTTTCCATCTGGCAGTTGATCAGAAACAGAGCCGCCTTTCCTCGGGACTTCTTCATTTTTCCGCCCTCAGCAAAGGCGAAACCTACTGTACCGAGCACGGGGCCATCGCTTTTCTGAAGGAGGATTACCTGTGCGCAATTGTCCGTGGAAAAGATGAAGCAGACTGCCGGCACGCTGCTTCCGTTCTGGCACAGGACTGCTCTCAGGCTGTGGAAAATGCACTCTCCCGTCCATTCAATTATGTCATTGAAACACCCGTGCAGACGACACAGGAAATTCCGGAAGCCCTGACGCGATGCATGGTTCAGCTGTCCATGCCGCATAAGGACCAGCAGACCGAAGATTCCCTGATTGACCGAATGAAAGAATACATCGCTGTCCACTGCGGAGAAGATCTGACCCTGGATACCATGAGCGAGGTATTCGCCATGAATCCAACGTACTTTTCCTCTTTCTTTCATCAGAAAACCGGCATGAAGTACAAGGATTACCTGACACGAGCCCGCATGACAGAGGCAAAACGTCTGCTGCTGCAGACAGACCTGAAGATCTATGAAATCAGCCAGATGGTAGGCTTTTCGGATGTGCGGTATTTTTCTCAGACGTTTGCAAAAGCCAGCGGTGTTCTGCCCAAAGACTATCGAAGCCGAAAATAGTCCGTAAAACCGGTGTTGCGCACCTCCGGAAGGATGAACTTCACAGGCAATTTCCTTTCGCAATCCGGCGGTCCCGATCTGAGGCTGACTGAAGACCCGGGAAAGTAGCTGAATGCAGCCGCAAAGCACAAAAAGATGAATCTGTGATATAAGACCATGCCCCTGTGCAAGCCATCTGCCTGCACAGGGGCATCCTTTGCCACGCCTCTTCTGCTGAAACCGCCAGCCGGCTTTTCCTGCAGCTGTTTTGTCATGAAATGCAGGAGGACTTCTTTTCAGGAATGGGATAAAACCGGTCATTCACCGCTGCGGTTTGAAACCATCCGGCAAATCCGCTGTTATTCCGGCACACGCCCGTTGCACAGGTAGAAAACCGTCAGCAATCCGGGACCGCAGTGTGCTCCGATCACAACGCCAAGTCCGGTTATGGTAATCTCCGCCTGCGGGAATTCTGCCCTGATGGCGTCCCGCACATGTTCCGCGTCCTCCCTGCAGTCCGCCTGCAGGATATGAATGCGGAAATCTGTCTGGCTATGTGCCTGCTTCAGATCATTGATTGTGCTGTTAATAATATCTTTCAGCGCACTCTTGCGGCCACGGGCTTTCTTAACCGCTTTCAGAGATCCCTCATCAGGCACATAAAGCACAGGTTTTATGGAAAGAATCGAGCCAATCAGTGCCGCCGCATTCGAAACACGCCCGCTGGCTTTCAGATATTTCAGATCATCCACCGTAAAGCGGTGTGCAATCCTCAGCTTGTTTGCTTCGCCCCAGGCAATCACAGCGTCATAGCTTTCTCCTGCTTCCATAAGCTCAACCATATGCTCGACAAGCAGGCCCAGTCCTCCGGAAATGCACAGTGTGTCCATTAAATAGAACTTCTGCCCCGGATATTCCTGTCGGACAGTTTCCGCTGCCGCATTGGCATTTACATAGGAAACAGACATTTTCCGGGACATATCCAGGAAGATCACATCTTTTCCTGTATCAAGGAGTTTTCTGAAAAAGTCGCTGTATCTTTCCGTACTGTTCATGGAGGTTTTGAGCAGAGCACCGCCGCGCATTTTTTCATAAACGCTGTTCCGGCTTTCTTCCCGGCAGTCATCCTCATAAATATCCATTCCGATCGTATAGGTATATGGAATAAAGGGAATCCGGTGTTCATCCAGCCATGAACGGGGCAGGTCTGATGTTGACGATGTGGCAATAATATAATCAGGCATAGAATCAGCTCCTTTCGTTTTTTATCGGTTGTCAGTCCAGTTCTTTGCCGGAGAACTTAACGCCTTCGGCGGCATCAACACCCCTACCCCCTCAATCTTGAGGGGATCTTTTTTCGCAGCCTCCTTTATATTTGATATTCAGAGATTTATGTGACTTGACCCTTCC
>CACXHF010000433.1 GCA_902767305.1 uncultured Eubacteriales bacterium | reverse complement strand
GTCAGTGTATTATCGGTCAGTTTTCCGTCCTGCTTCAGTTTATGTGCTTTCTGGAATTCCTTGACTGCAGCAACAACGTCATCGTTAAAGGTAGATCCTGTTCCGCTGGCCAGATATCCCTGCTTATGCAGTTCCTCTACGACTCCTTTCACCGCCCGTCCCCGGTCTCCATACTGAATGAAACAGATGCAGTCATCCTGGCCGCAGGTATGTTTGACGAGGGCAAATGCATTTCCTGCAAAAAGCAGGAGTGCCAGTGTCAGGCAAAGCAATGTGATTCTTTTTCTCATTCTCATTTCCCCCTTTGAAGTCATGTACGCATTATAGCACATTCACGGAAGATTCACCAGTTCTACCATCCAGGCTGCAACGATCCCGCAGGAATTCCTTTTACCCCTGCATTGACTTACTGGATGCATCCTCCTCATTCTCTCTGTCCGGGTGTTCTTGGAAATCATGCAAGGCGTGAGCGGAACTTTGCCCTCCGCGGATTTCTGCCCGGGTGCGTCTGGGAATCATTCCGCCAAACAGAATCATATAGAAATCAGAGATATGCCAGAACTGTGCTGCCAATCCTCCGAGGAACAGGAAAAGACCGATGCTGACACGATCCGTCAGCATCAGGAAATCAAGCATATTTGAGTTGCCAAGCATCCACGCGCCGATAATAAATGCCACGGTTCCAACACACTGAACAATCCCCGTCACGATGTACCGCAGATAAAACCGGTGTACCCCGACAAAACCGAAAGCAAGTGCCAGAAAGGCAGCGATTCCTCTCGACTTTCCCTTCCAGCATTCCCGGACGGTCCTTTCTCTCTGTCCGCAGCGTGAAATGCTTTCTGCCAGAGACTTCAGAATGACAACTGCAAGAAGGACGAGCAGAATTATTGAACTTCCGTTCAGATTTCCAGGCGAAATCTTCTTCCCGGAAAAAAATTCGATCAGTCCTTTTCCAAATCCGCTTGTCAAAAATGCTCTCGCTATATTCTGCAGCATAAGGATCATTTCTTCCATTCCTCCTGAGGTTCCATGATGTATCTGGATATTTTTTCGCGGAATCAATCCGTTCTGTTCCGGCCGCCGGTCCTGCTACCCTGCCCGGAATCTGTTCATTCTGCCAGTTCCGATGATCTGCTGTGCATATGGTTTCTTAGGTTCCATTCTCTCTGGGCACTCCGGACTGCCTTGATGAAAGACGCGTAAGATGTTAAAATAGCGCGGAATTTGATTTTTCATCTGTGAGGCATCCATGGCAAAACAACTCCATTCCATTCACATGACCGAAGGCCCGATCGGAAGCGCTGTTTTCTTTTTCTCCGCGCCTCTGATTCTCTCAAATCTGCTTCAGGTCGTCTTTAACATGTCGGACATTGCTGTTGTCGGACATTTTGCCGGCTCGGCAGCGCTCGGTTCCGTCGGTTCAACTGCGCAGCTGGTTTCCCTGTTTACCGCCTTTCTGATCGGTATGGGAGCCGGGATTAATGTTCTGATCGCCCGACACTATGGAGCCGGTCAGCAGAAAAGTACGGAAAGTGCCGTTCATACTGCTCTGACAATTTCCATGCTGACGGGAATCATCATCTGTATCGCCGGACAGCTTCTGGCAAGACCCATTCTGGTTCTGTTCGGAACAAAGCCCGAGCTTCTCGAAGGTGCCGTTCTGTATGTCCGGCTGTATTTTCTCGGCATTCCGGCAATGGCTGTCTACAACTTCGGCAGTGCTGTCTATGACGCCGTCGGCGATACCAGACGGCCGCTTTATTTTCTCTCCCTTGCCGGTATTGTCAATGTTCTCCTCAACCTGTTTTTCGTTATCGTCCTTCACTGGGATGTTGCCGGTGTTGCCGTTGCCAGTGCTGTCTCTCAGCTTATGGCCGCTGTTCTGGTCATTGTGGCTTTGACAAAAGAATCTGACTGTTTCGCCATTCATCTGAACAGACTGCGGATTGATCCGGATAAAGCACGGTCGCTCCTGTCAATCGGTCTTACCTCCGGTCTTCAGACTGCGATATTTCCTCTGGCCAATCTCTTTATTCAATCCGGCGTCAACAGCTTTGATGCCGTCATGGTTGCCGGAAATGCCGCTGCTGCCAACGCCGACGGCATTGTATACGAAACTATGAATGCTTTTTATATAGCCTGCTCCAGCTTCATGAGTCAGAACTATGGTGCCGGAAAAAGAAAACGTGTTATCCAGTCCTATCTCTGGTCGCTCGGATGGTCTTTCGGCAGCGCATTTCTCCTCGGTCTGCTCCTTTATTTGGCAGGTCCGGTCTTCCTCGGAATTTTTACCTCAGACCCTGCTGTCATTGCCGGCGGGCTTCAGCGTCTGAATATCATGGCATTCTCCTATGCATTTTCCGCCTTTATGGACTGTACGATTGCCGCTTCCAGGTCTCTTGGACTCACAACCGTTCCTACCGTCATCGTATTGTTCGGCTCCTGCCTTTTCCGTATACTATGGATCAAAACAGTTTTTGCACATTTCCATACGATTCCGTCTCTGTATCTGCTCTATATCTTTTCCTGGGGCATCACAGCAAGCTTTGAAATTCTATATTTCATTCGAAGCTGGAAAAGAATCTGCCGACGGATGGATCTGTATCAGGACAATGCCTGAACGTTGTCAGAAAGGAGATCTTTTTGCTTAAATTAAAACAGAAAACACTGACATTTATTGAGAATCATCCTCGTCTGGCTCAGATTCTGTCTACGCCCGAACTTCGGGAGGACGCCAGCCTTTACCTTGCATCCGGAATCAGCTTTGCCTTTACGATTTTCTGTATCATTTCCGGCATCTTCTCAAATGCAAGATGGTTTATGACACTCGGCATCTACAACTTTGTACTTGCACTCATCCGAATTATTCCGGCCGCTGACATGCGGCGTCAGATTAAAAATCCCCGCCCGGAGGAGCAGCGCATTCGACATGAATCATGGCTTTGCATGATCATCGGCATCTCGCTGCTCTCCATTAACCTTATCTTTATCGGAATTACAGCAGAGACGATCATTCGGAATAATGCACTTCATTATCATCCGGTCATCCTGTTCATTCTCGTGCCTTTTTCCTTCATTCGCTTTATCATTCTGTCTATAGGCACCATCCGAAAGCGCAAAGAAGGTGCCACACTGAATCATTCTCTCCGAATTATCAATATGACAGTCGCACTGGTCTCCCTTTATACCACACAGACTGCTGTTCTCGATACCTATATGTCAAATGAGCTCCTCCGACTTGCGGTTAACCTGATTTCATCCAGCCTGATCTTCTTCGTTCTGTTCCGTATAGCGGTCAACCTGATTCTTGCCGCACGGAACGAACTGAAGCCGGAGATGAAAACAGATGAATAACCCCCCGCAAAACGGCTTCCTGTCTTTCCTGCCGTCCTTTGATGCTGAACTATTCAATAGTCTTTGGCAAAGGATACTCTTCAGATACTCCATAACGCAATCTGTTTTAAAAATTGTTCAGAAGTTCTGAACGATTTTTTTATTCGATCCGGCGAAGCTCCCTTGAAACTGAATTGAGAACCTGTGCCCCGTCCTCTGTTACACAGACAAGATCTTCGATTCGTACGCCAAATTTTCCCGGCAGATAGATTCCCGGTTCAACAGAGAAGCACATTCCCGGACGGCAGATTTCAGTTCCTGTCTCACTGACATCCGGATATTCATGACACTCGAGGCCGATTCCATGACCGGTACGATGAATGAAGTACTTCCCATAGCCGGCATCCTCAATCACCTTTCGTGCTGCACGGTCTACTTCACGAACCGGTACTCCCGGATAAACGGCCGCCTTTCCGGCTTCGTTGGCTTTTTGAACCAGCTCATAAACCCGCTTCTGTTCATCCGTCGGTTCTCCAAGGAAAACCGTCCGAGTCATATCGCTGCAGTAATCCTGCCATACGAGCCCTACATCGATAATCACGGAATCGCCAGTTTTGAGGGTGGTCACGCGATCTGAGCTGTGATGCGGTTCTGCGCAGTTAGACCCATAGCAGATCAGGGGATCAAAACTCATTCCGGATGCACCTCTTGCAGCGGCTTCCCTTGCATACAGGTCTGCTCCCTCTGTTTCACTCATTCCCGGTCTCAGTCCTGCAATGACCGCCTCGATGGTCTCATCATTTTTTCTGGAACTTTCCATCATCCGTCGGATTTCATCTTCATCCTTGCAGAGTCTTGCATTGTCTACTGCCGATGAACCTACCACCGGCACAATTCCCCTGCGCTGTTCCATCAGACGAATCGTAAACTGACTTGGCCAGAACTTGTCAATGCCAATCTTTCCATCAGAAAGACTTTCGGACAACACGGCAACGCAGTCCTCTGTATCATCAAACTCCACCAGCGGCACATCTGTATTTCCCCGCAGAGCAAACAACCGATTCGCATACAGGCAGCATTCTCCGTTGTCTTTCACCAGAAAAGCCAGCATCCGTTCACCAGGCTGAATCCATCTGCCCGTCAGATAAAAAACAGATGCCGGTGAACTGACAAGAAGCTGGGATATTCCCAGTCCATGCATACCTGCGATGACTTTCTCAATTCGTTTCGTATTCATACTGCGCCTCTTTCCCACATTGTTGACGGCATCATTGTAGTCTCCGCACGTTAAAAAATCAATCCTGTGCAGTCCGTAAAACACACAAACGTATATCTGAATGAATTTGGGAATCTGACTGTCCTCTTATTATCGGCGACAGTTTTGCCGGCAGCAGTCTGGCCGGGCATTACTTTTTCTGCAACACATATGGCAGTGTCGATCATATCGATGCCAATCCAGAAACCGATTAATTCTGCCCAAGGTCGACCGTTACGGTGTAATATGTTGGAAAGATGGCTGTCAATATTGTAAAACCAGATATGGAGATAAATGAAGATTGCCAGGCTGAGAAACACAGCACTTTGGATTGAACGTTCAAACCAATTTCCATTGATCCTCACACAGGAATTCTGTACCGGATCCATTTCCGTTGTGAAAATCCAGTTTCCCATACTTCATTTTTGAATTGAAGTATGAGAAACTGGAAATCCTCTG
>CACXHF010000432.1 GCA_902767305.1 uncultured Eubacteriales bacterium | reverse complement strand
CACATACAAAAACGGGTACTCAGCATCAGATGTCCGGGTATATGCGGATGCAGCCAGATATAACAATGCCCTCATCGGGGAGGGAATGGACGGACTCTCTGTTGCGTCCGGCCTCATTGAATACTGGGATGAATGGGATGATCCACGGGATATTCTCAATACATACAAGGTCCTGATGGACATGACCAAGCTGGAAACCGAAGCAATCTGTGACAGAGTGTTCCGGAAAGCGTATGAGAATGCTTACGGCAAAGTCCTGCTGATTTCCACAACGGAGCCCGGCGGACGTGAGCGGATGGACGCGGAGATTCAGAAGAAACTGGACGAGAAGAAGGCAGCCATGACTGAGGAGGAAATGGATGCCCTGATTGAAAAGACCAGAGACTTCTATTCCTGGATGGAGGCATCCTCTGGTAATTCCATGCTGAAAGATGTCATGGCTGTGACTCCGCAGACACTGCCGGAGGAGATTAACCGGGCAGAGGCTAAAACAGAAACGGATGGAGGTCTGACGGTTATTTCCTCTCTGCTTGAGGATACGGACTACATTACCAATCTGCTGGTTCTGGATGCCTCAGCTGTACCGGTAGAGGAGCTGCTGCCGCTTCGTCTTTTCAATCTCCTGGCGTGCCGCCTTGAAACCGATGAGCGGGATCGTTCGGCTATGACACAGGACAGCGAGCGGGTAGCTAACAGTCTCTGGTTCAGCATAACGACCCTGAAGGACAAGAAGACGGATGAATGGCATCCGATTTATCAGATTGAGTGGAATACCTTTAAGGATCTGGCGGTCAGCTCTGTTGAACTGATCCGGGATGTTGTTGAGGATACCTCCATGGAGGATATTGCCTATATCCGCAGCATTCTTGCAGAGGCGGCCAGTGACCGGCGGAATACGTACAAAAATGGAACACCGTATTCTCTGGCTATTCAGGAGGCGACCCGGCAGACTGATGAGGAAACAGGCTATGGTCTTCTCTATGGCGGATACAATCTGACAGCCTATGAGGAAGAACTGGTGGAGATGGATGATGCTTCTCTGAAGGCAGAACTTGCCAGAGCCAAAGAAGCTCTTCGCTATGTGCTCCACTCTGATCATGCCACTTTGCTGGTGGCGGGAGATCAGGAGGCTGTGGATCTCATGCACTCTTTGGTCAAAGATTTCCTTTCTGCCTACGGTCCCATGGGCGACCCGGTCGATTATCGGGCAGCGCTTGACGGGAAGACCGGCAATACAGCATTCCTGCTGGATACGGGGGTTTCCTATAATCTGGAGTTTATGAGCCTGGATCAGCTGGGAATCGAGTACTCTGCAGCACTGAAGGCCTTTACCAAACTGGCCCTGGACCAGACACTTGTGCCGATACTGCGCTATGAGAACAGTGTTTACTCCGTGTTCTTCCAATCCAATGAAGAAAATCTTCTTCTGCTGACCTACCGTGATCCCAACCTGGCTAAAACCTTCTATGAGATTTACCCGACATTGGGTACACGCCTGAGGGAAAAACTAGAGTCCATGACGCAGGAAGATCTGGACGGATATATTTCAAGCGCCTATACCAGTGAGGCAATGCCGGACGGAAGGATTTCCCGTGCCGGAAAGGCGCTGGCCGGCGCACTGAACAATCGCGACTACTTTGAGGAAAAGCTTGAAAACATGCACCGTTTAAAAGCATTCACTCTGGAGGAATGCATGGAATTTGCAGACATTCTGGACCGCCTCAACAACGAAGGCCTCAAAATGACCGTGACCGGACCGCAGATCCTGCCTGAAGCTGCGGAACTGTTTGAACATGTGAATGAGGACTGGATGAAATAGGATTTGTGAAAGCAGCCCATGAGGCTGCTTTCATCGTTTTGGGCAAGACTGCCGGGATGACAGTCGGATGCATTCTATCAGCTGCTGTCTGTCAGTCTGCCCGGACGTGAATACTCTGAGCGAACGTGAACAGCAATTTGGATTTACAGAAGACGTTGACAAATTCGAAATCAGGGCTTAGAATGGAAACAGAATAGGAATGGTGTACCCGGTTTCATTAGAGAACCTTTGAATTAGAAACAGATGCGGAAGCAGAAAAGGTTTCTATTTGGACAATTTGTATGGTATATCGTTCAGTTCCGATTGATGATGCATTTTTCAGATAATTCTGTAAGAAAAAGATGCGAGGTCAGCGACATGAACGGTAAAGAAAAAGAGAATCTGACGGAACGTTTTCATGAGGCTGTAAGAGATGGAAGAATTCGGGCCTTTTTTCAGCCCATTATCCGTTCTCTGACCCAGCAGATGATGGGTGTGGAAGCTCTCGCCAGGTGGTTTGAACCGGATGGGAGCATTATCCCGCCGAATGAATTCATTCCCTCTATGGAACAGAGCGGCCTGATTTTTGAATTGGATCAGGAAATTCTTCGTCAGACATGTGCTCTGTATGATGATTTTCGCCAGCGTGGGACACCGCTGGCATGTCTTTCTGTGAACCTTTCAAGGCATGATTTTGTTCATAAAGATCTGTTTGACAGAGTTTGCGCAGTGCTTGAACAGTATTCCGTTCCGCATAAAGCGATTAAGCTGGAGATCACGGAAAGCCTGATGCTTGAGGACACTGAGGCTTTTGAAAGGACATTTGAACGTTTCCGTGAAGCCGGTTTTTTTGTCTGGCTGGATGATTTCGGAAGCGGATATTCTTCTTTGAATGTTCTCCAGAATTACAGATTCGATGTCATCAAATTTGACATGCTGTTTTTGCGGAAATTATCGGTCAGGGGTCAGGAAATGCTGGCCTCACTGATTGGTATGGCGAAAACGCTGGGCATTCATACGCTGACAGAAGGCGTGGAAACAGAGGAACAGCGGCAGTTTCTGGTTGCAGCAGGCTGTGAGGCACAGCAGGGTTATTTTTACAGCAGACCTCTTTCCAAAGAGGCGCTGCTTGACCAGCTCGACGGGAAACCGGATTTTCTTGAAAAACCGGAGGATGAAGAATACTGGGATGAGATCGGACGACTGAATTTTGTCAATCCCAATCCGCTGAATGAATTTTCAGCAAGACGGAAAAACGGACTGAACAGGGAGTATTTTGCCGGTGCCTATGACAGTTCCATTGCTCTGGTTGAATGCAGTGAGAAGGAGTTCAGATATATTTACGCTACGGACGGGTATAAGGAGAGGCTTCGCGAGCTGGGATTCTCCTCTGTCGAGGGGCTTGAAAATGCGCTGTCCAATCAGCGAAGTCATCAGTTCCAGGTAATCCGCAAGCTTGTGCTGGACGCTCTGCAGCGTGGAACAGTTCAGACAGTTGAATATGCGCATGATGAGATATATTACCGTCTCAGTGCCCTGTTTGTGGCAAGAAAAGAGGGGCGGGCGATGATCGTCATGAATCTGAATACTTTTGATTCTGATCGTGAAGTTCAGCTGGCAAAGGAGATGCTCAATGAAAGCACCGCCCTCTTTACGACGTATGAACTGGTAGTAATGTTCTATCCGGAGAGAAGAAAGGCCAAGCGGATTTATACGGCAAACAATATGCCGGAGTATGATCGCGAGGCGTCCTTTGACCTGAGCCTGAGCAAATTCTGTGAGGCGGAAGTGGATCCTGTTGATCAGGAGAGATACCTTCGCTTTCTGGACTTTGACACCATGGGTGAACGCATACGGGAGAGTTCCAAACTGTTCATCCAGGGAATTTACCGGATGCGGCTGGGCAGGGAAGAAAGCAATTGGTATACCGCCCGTGTAACAGAGATTCCCTCGAAAGGGGAAAAGGTCTTCATCCTGACAATCCAGAATGTGCAGGGAAAACTGAACAGAATGATCGATATCGCCGTACAGGAACATCCGGAGTTTCTGTAAAAAAGTATTTTCTGGAATGTTCTTTTTCGACAGAATAAGAGACCTGAGAGCAGTCTGGCAGTCAGCTGCTCTTTTTTCTGTCCGGTGTCGGAAAACAGGAGTGCAGAAGTTGGACGGCTTGGGGAAAAAGAAATGGACGAAGGTATAACGACGTGGTATACTGTTTATCGTAAAAGCATTAGAT
>CACXHF010000431.1 GCA_902767305.1 uncultured Eubacteriales bacterium | reverse complement strand
TGACCAGCTGGCAGTATCGCGGCATTGTCAATTTCCAGTCAGAAGACTGGAAAGAACGAATGTATCTGTTCACGGCAGATGCCTATGAGGGACAACTCAATGAGAACTGTGCGGAGGGCGACCTTTGCTGGATGGAGCGCGATAATCTGATGAACCTTTCTCTCTGGGAAGGCGACCGTGTGTTCCTTTCGCTCCTTGAGAAGGGCGAGCCTCTTTTTGTGCTTGACCTGCATTATTCCGGGGAGAACCTGATCCGCGCTGTTCTGAACGGCTGCGAGATGTCCCTTTAGACGCATTCTCCGCCAGACGCCGCTTCCGTTCCTGCTTGAGTACAGCGAATTCGTGCGCACTGCGCTGACCCTCCATGGGGACGAGACAACTGCGTCCCGTTCCGATAAGATCTTCCCGGTGGGCTTTTCGCAGCGCTTCCCGGACCAGGGCATAGTTCTGCGGCCGCCGGAACTGAAGGAGCGCACGCTGCATGGCTTTTTCATGCGGATCGCGGGGAATGTACACAGGTTTCATGGTCCTTGGATCCAGTCCGGTGTAGAACATGCAGGTGCTGAGCGTTCCGGGAGTCGGATAAAAATCCTGGACCTGCTCCGGCTGGTGGTTTATGTCCCGCAGATACTCAGCCAGTTCAATGGCACACGAGAGATCGCTTCCGGGATGGGAGGAAATCAGGTAAGGAACCAGATACTGTTTTTTGCCGAGCTGCTGGTTGATCCGTTCATAACGGGCACAGAAAGCGTCATAGATATCCCGGCCGGGTTTTCCCATGACGGCAAGTACCTTTGGACTGACATGCTCAGGGGCAACTTTCAGCTGTCCGCTGACATGGTGCTCGCACAGTTCACGAAGAAATGCATCCGAGGAATCTGCCATGATATAATCGTAGCGGAGTCCGGAACGGACAAAAACCTTCTTGACTCCGGGCAGACGGCGGATTTCCCGGAGCAGCTGAATATAATCCGTATGATCCACGTTCAGATTCGGGCAGGGCTTTGGAAAAAGGCACTGCCTGTTTTTGCATGCGCCCGCTTTCAGCTGTTTCTGACAGGCTGCATGCCGGAAATTGGCGGTAGGACCGCCGACGTCGTGAATATATCCTTTGAAGTCCGGCATCTTTGTAATGGCTTCCGCTTCACGGATGACGGATTCATGCGAACGGCTGGTAACAATCCGCCCCTGAAGGAACGTGATGGCGCAGAAAGAACAGGCGCCGAAACAGCCTCTGGTATGCGCTATGGAAAACCGGACCTCTTCAATAGCGGGAACGCCGCCGGCTGCATCGTAATCCGGATGCCAGGTTCTTGTAAAGGGGAGGGCATAAACACTGTCCAGTTCTTCCTCAGTAAGCGGCTTGTCCGGAACGGTCTGGACGAGGAAACGGTTTCCGTGAGGCTGAGCGATTACATGGCCTCTGAACGGGTCCTGTTCCTCGTACTGGACGCGGAAAGCCTCGGCATAGGCGCGTTTGCTCCGCATGCATTCCTCGGCTGAGGCTACGGTCAGACTGCCGCGTGGCGCAGAAGGGGAAAAGTAACAGACACCCGGCATTGCAGCCGCTTCCCAGGCCGGTGCACCGCGGGTCATCCATTCCGCAGCGGTCAGGATTGTCCGTTCTCCCATGCCAAAGAGCAACAGGTCTGCACCGGTTTCCTCCAGAATGGAGGGATGAACCGTATCATCCCAGTAATCATAGTGAGCGAAACGCCGCAGGGATGCCTCGACTCCGCCAATGACCAGCGGAATGTCGCCGTACGCTTCACGCACCAGACGACAGTAGACTGTCAGAGCACGGTCCGGACGCCTGGAAGGTCCGCCGCCAGGAGTGTAGACATCCGAGGAGCGTTTCTTTTTCGCGGCGGTATAGTGATTGACCATGCTGTCAATGACGCCGGAGGAGACAAAAAAACCGTACAGGGGACGTCCGAGGCGCATGATTCCCTTCGGACTATGCCAGTCCGGCTGAGCCAGTACAGCCACACGATAACCGGCATTTTCAAGTACACGCGTCAGAATGGCACAGCCAAAGGAGGGATGGTCGACGTACGCATCCCCACTGATAAAAATAAAGTCCGGAGCTTCCCAACCCCTCTGTTCCATATCCTGCCGTGTTGTCGGCGGAAACAGCATCCGATCTGACATATGTCCCTGCTTTCTGTGTTCAAACAACTTTCTGCTCTGTCGGGGCAGTTTTGAGCCCGCAGCAGACTGCCCGTTCAATTGTTTCGAAAGCATTTTACCATAACCTGTCTGTTTTGCATAGGACAGCAAGACGGAAAAACCGGACAGAAAAAAACTCCGGCAGAGCCGGAGCCGTTGGTGGTCAGTATACAATCCATCCGGTATAATTACAGCACTCACAGCCCTCTCCCATACATCAGCCGCAGATTTCCCGGTTCATCCCGCCGGTTTCAGACCGGACTCTGGAACGGACAGCGGGCAATGTCTGGGTGCATCGTGGAGCACGATCTGAATAGAGGAAGGCCTGCATTTCCTGCGAGGCTATCCCATTTTCGGGAGCACCGACCTGACGCTGGAACATTCGTACCCGCTCAGTCAGAACATTGTTGTAATACTCAGAGAGGGAAGAGCCGGAACGGAGATAACCCAGTTCCTGAAGCCGCTTTTTCAGGGCAAGAACATCCTCTCCGGAGTCCCCCTTTTGCAGAACCCGATACCGGAGAATGGAGGCGTCGGCATTTTGGAGTATGGTCAGGAATTCCGTACTGCAGTATCCGGTTTTTCCATTCCATTCACACAGGCAGAAGTCATTTCCTGCCTGCAGAACGGATAGACAGGTACCGCCCGGAACCCTGGCGATAATCCGGCTGCCGGGTGAGGAGGAGCTGCGCAGATTGAGAGATCCTTTCGGGGTGGTAACCTTGGCAATCAGCGCTCCCTCGGCAGTGGAAAGCAGCGAAATGAGCAGCAGAAAAAGGAGGACAAAGATGCACTTCAGGCGCATGTTCAATCACGCTCCGAATCCCAGACAAGCACGGCATCAACCAGATGAAGGTAGTCAAAGCCGTTTTCCGTGTACGGTTCAAGCCGGCCTGTGACCAGAATGTCAGTTCCGGGTTCCGGATAATCCTCCGGATACAGCGCCTCATCTTCCCGGACAAATTCGATTCCCTGGGCACAGCAGGCAGCAGCGTCCGGAACTATACAGGCAAAATAGACATTCCCTGTTTCGGAATCTTCATACGCATCATAATAGCCGTTGAGCCGGATGGTTTTTCCGATGTATTTATCCGGTTCATACATGATGTTGTAAATCTGGGAATAGACAATGGTTCCGCTCATTCCGGAAAGATCGAGATCGATTTTCACATCATCCGAAACAGCAGGAGCCCCCTCTGCATGACAGGGCATCAGCGCAGAAACAGACACGATGAGCAGAAGAAACAGAAAAAAACGCTTCATGAACGAACTCCTCCCTTGAAACGAGCAATCAGTGAAAAAATCAGAAAAGCGGCAATATCAGCAACTACAATGGTGGATCCTACGGGTGTGCTGGCAAGAATGGAGGCCAGAATGCCGATCAGAGAACAGCTGACGGAGAGAACGGCAGAGCAGATGGTAACGCTCCTGAAGCTCTGGAAGACACGCATGGCGCTCATAGCCGGGAAAATGATCAGAGCAGAAATGAGCAGGGATCCGACAAGATTCATCGCCAGGACGATAATGACAGCGATAATTACGGCAATGAGCAGATTATAAGCCTCTGCCCGGGTGCCGACAGCGCTGGCAAACTCCTCATCAAAGGTCACAGCGAAGATCTTGTTATAGAACAGGAAAAAGAGCAGGATGACGGCAGCGGACAAGATGATGCAGAGCCTGACTTCGCCGATCGTCAGTGTCAGGATTGAGGTTGAACCGAACAGGGTAGTGCACACATCGCCGGAGAGATTGGTAGAGGCAGAAAACAGACTGAGGAGCAGATAACCAATGGCCAGCGCACCAACCGAGATCATGGCAATAGCTGCATCTCCCTTGATCCGGGTGTGCCGCCCGGTACGAAGAAGAAGAATGGCGGAAAGAACCGTAAAGGGGAGAACAAAGAGCATATCATCGGTCAGGTTGAGGACGCCGGCTATGGCCATTGCGCCAAATGCCACGTGAGAGAGCCCGTCGCCGATGAAGGAAAAACGCTTCAGGACCAGTGTCACGCCCAGAAGGGAAGAACACAGAGCAATCAGGACGCCGACAATCAGGGCATACCGGACAAAAGGAAAAGCCAGATAAGCGGTAAGCATTTCCATTTTCAGGCCTCCTTCCGGATTTCCGCCCGGGTCAGAGGGGGCAGAATCCCCTCTTTTTCCCGGGAGGCAATGTAGTCATCCACTGTTCCGAAAAAGACCTTACTGCCTGCATGCAGGATATGGGTGGCATATCGGAGCGCTGCCCCGATATCGTGAGAAATCATCAGGATGGTCATGCCGTCCTGATTCAGTTTCTCAATCAGCTGGTACATCTCCCTTGTGGCATTAGGGTCCAGACCGGAAACCGGCTCATCCAGAAGAAAGACACTTCGGGCGGCACACAGGGCTCTGGCAAGGAGGACACGCTGCTGCTGACCTCCCGAGAGTGTCCGGTAGCATCTGTCCTTCAGGACAGTCACTCCGGTCCTGTCCATACTTGCCCGGGCTAGTTCCTTTTCCTCACGATTGTAAAATGGTCTTAATCCGGCACGTCCCTGACATCCGGAGAGAACAATTTCCCATACAGTGGCAGGAAAATCCCTCTGAATGCTGGTCTGCTGGGGGAGATATCCGATTTCCATTCTCCGGGTTCCGTTTTCCCAGATGATTTCACCGGAAAGCGGGGACTGAAGGCCGAGAATGGTTCTCATGAGGGTTGTCTTCCCGGACCCGTTTTCACCGACAATGCACAGATAACTTCCGGCATCCAGTGAAAAATTAAGGTCCGAAAGAACGGAAACATGTTCATATCCGAGGCAAAGGTTGCGGCAGGTCAGCAGTTTCATCTGGTTCAGCCTCCTGATTGTCAAGCGTGGAATGTCTGTACTCAGAGACCGAGCGCGGTCCTGAGTACCTCGAGATTCTTTTCCATGACGGAGAGATAGGTAACGCCGTTTTCGGCGTCTTTTCCGGTAGTTCCCTGCATGGAATCCATGGAAAGGATGGCCTGATTCTTTTCTTTCGTGTTTTCAACGATCGTTTCTGCAATGCGCGTCTTCGGATTCTCAATAGTCAGCACTGCCGGAAGGCCAAGCGCATCTACCTTCTCCGCGAGGAAAATGATTGTCCTGAAACTCGCCTCGCTCTCGGCGGAGCAGCCTGAAAACGCCGCATAATAGGTAAGACCGTAGTCATCTGCCAGGTAGCGGAACGGGAAGCGATCACCGAACAGGAATGTCTTAAGACCTGCATGCTCAACAACTGCCGTGTATTCAGAGTCAAGCGCTGCGAGACGTTCGCAGTACTGCTCTGCATTGGCCTGATAGAGTTCTGCATTTCCGGCGTCGATCTGTGCGAGCGTATCTCCGATAATCCTGACCAGTTTCCGGGCATTGCGAAGAGAAAGCCATACATGCTCATCTGCTTCATCATCATGGTCATGCTCATCATAGTCGTCATGATCTTCAAGCTCGTCAAGTCCATGCGCATCATG
>CACXHF010000430.1 GCA_902767305.1 uncultured Eubacteriales bacterium | reverse complement strand
GGGAAAAAAAGACGGAGCGTCTGCGGAAAATTGCCCGTGAAGCAGTGAAACAGTGTGGACGGACAGTTATTCCCGAGATTTCAAGGCCACTTCGCCTGAGAGAAGCAATGCAGATGATGGCTTCTGAGGATATTGTACTTGTTCCCTGGGAGGAGGAAAACTACAGCGGTTTTCGGTCAGTACTTGAGGGGATTTCCAGAGGAGCACGTGTGGGAGTGCTTGTTGGACCGGAGGGCGGAATAACACGGGAGGAAATTGACCGGCTTCGGGAACTGAAGAATGTTCGGGTCGTTACACTTGGTCCACGAATTCTGAGAACTGAAACAGCGGCCGTTGCCACCCTGGCCGCTATGGCCTGTGTCTTTGGAGAATGGGAATAAAACCTTATAGAAGACTGAAAAAAATGGAAAAATAGGGGTTGCTTTTTTCGAAAGCTTGTCATATACTACATCCTGTCGTTCAGGCATATGAGAAAGCACCAGGGTTGTGTTTTTCATGTGATAGTATTGCGACGGGAGAGGTGAAAATCATGAAAGAGGGCATTCATCCCAAGTATCAGAAGGCGACCGTGACCTGTGTCTGCGGCAATACCTTCCAGACCGGTTCCACCAAGAAGGATCTGCGCGTTGAAATTTGTTCCAAGTGCCATCCTTACTTCACCGGCAAGCAGAAGCTGGTTGATACAGGCGGACGTGTAGACCGTTTCAAGAAGCGTTACGGTATGTAATCCGTGTGTCAGAATGGAGAATAGAGAGAACGACAGACTGTCGTTCTTTTCTTTTTTCCCCAGTTATGCGGAGCACAGAACGATGATCAGTTGAAGTGACAAGGTATTCTGACAAAAAGAAAAATATACCATGAAAAATGACAAATATAGTTGACAATCAAGTATATATAGTTCTATAATAGCAATGCATGGAACAGACTACATCTGTCATGTCAGTACGCCTCAATCCTTAGAATGGACACAATACAGATTTGAAAACCCTGGAAAAAACACGGAGGGAGGGAAGTGTATGGCCGGAAAAAACCTGAAAATGAAAGCAGCACGTGCGGAACTGGATCTTTCACAGGACCAGTTGGCACAGGCTGTCGGTGTAACCAGACAGACAATCGGAATGATTGAGGCAGGCAAGTTCAATCCATCCATTTCCCTCTGCATTGCCATCTGCAGAACGCTGAACCGGACACTAGATCAACTGTTCTGGGAGGAATCGACATGAAGCGGAATGTACTGGATGAACGGGAACAGCAGGTATTGGGACAGATTGAGCATATTGCCCTGAATGCAGCTGAGGCATTGCTGATTTCAGCAGTGGTGATTCAGCTTTGGTTTGGTGCAGATTTCAAACAGATTGCAGGGGAGAGCATTATCTTGCTCTTATTGGCAGTTGGAATGATAGCTGCATATGTACATTCCGGAATCTGGGACACAGATGCGGCACCCAGTCGGAAAGGGAATTTTCGATATTCCCTGTTTACAGGTATCGGGGCAGGGCTACTGACCTTTGGACTGAACGGAAATGGAATATTTGCTGTGGTTTTAGGACTGGGCATGTTTTTGCTGGCCTTTGTGCTGCTGACACTGTTGATGAAAAGTGTCAGACGACGGCAGGAAAGGCAAGCTGAAGAATTTGAGTCGGATGATTGAAACTGCTAATCGGAAAGGAACGAACAGAGATGGGCAAAAAAAAGTTTGAATATAAGGACATCGGAGGACAGGCTGTTGTCGAGGGAGTCATGATGCAGAGCCCGGGAGATGAGAGCATCGCGATTGCCGTGAGACGGGAAGACGGGCAGATTTTTGTAAATTGTGAGCACCGGGAACCGATTTCGAAAAAATATCCGTGGATGGGCTTGCCGTTTATCCGCGGCTGCGTCAATATGGTATTGATGCTGAAAATGGGAATGAATACTTTGGACCGCGGTACACAGATGCTTGGTCTCTCTGAAGAGGAGCCTACCCGATTTGAGAAGTGGCTCTCTGAAAAACTTGGCGCCAATATCGAAAAAGTCGTCATGGGTGTTGCCATAGTATTGGCCGTAGCTCTCAGCATGTTCCTGTTTGTCATGCTGCCCTCCGGTGCCGCTACCCTGATCGGGAAAGTGACGGATAACCGAATTCTGATTAACCTCTTTGCCGGTCTGATCCGTATTCTGATTCTTATCGGATATATGATCGGGATTTCGTTTGTGCCGGATATCAAACGGGTTTTCAAATATCACGGTGCGGAACATAAGACAGTTTACTGCAATGAGGCGGGTGAGGAACTGACACCGGAGAATGCAAAGAAGTTCTCCCGTCTTCATCCCAGATGTGGTACGGCATTCCTGTTTCTGGTTATGTTTATTTCCATTCTGATTGGTTCAGTCGCAGATCAGCTTCTTTATCTTCTCCTTGGGATAGAAAAACTGTCTTTTCTGCAGCGGGTTCTCAGAAGCGTACTCATTCTGCCTGTTGTTGCCGGTGTTTCGTATGAGGTGCTCAAGGCTCTGGCGCATGCCGGAGATGCCCTGATTGTGCGGATTCTTCGCTGGCCGGGACTCATGATGCAGTATTTGACCACTCGAGAACCGGATCGGGAAATGCTTGAGGTAGCAATTGCCTCTATGAAAGCAGCAAAAGCCGGTCCAAACAGATATGCGG
>CACXHF010000429.1 GCA_902767305.1 uncultured Eubacteriales bacterium | reverse complement strand
TTTGGCTGTGACCTTCCCACTGAACAGGGCGGTCTGGGGACTTTCACCCGTTAGAACGTGCGCTCGCCTCGCGCACAAGAAAAAACAGACTCGCACGCGAGTCTGTTTTTCTTATGTGTAACTATGCGTCGAAAATACCCATGATGACGATACCGATGAAAACCAGGAGCAGACAGAAATAATGTTTGCGGCTGAGTTTCTCTTTCAGGAAAATTCTGCTCCAAAGAACAGATACAGCACAGTAAGAGGAAATGATCGGTGCAGACAAAGCTACATGGGCTGAATCAGCAAGTGCATAGATGTAAAAGAACTGTCCGACAGTTTCAAAGCATGCACCAACGTATTTAGGAGCCTCAAGCTTGGGAACAAGGGATTCACGCTTGATTCCAAGAACATAGATTGCAGAAACGATTCCGGCAGCAAGGAAGGTCAATTCATAGGCGACATTGGCGGAATCTTCATTCAGCGTTTCAAGAACAATGGAATCAGCAAATGTACCCGCAGCATCCAGAATGCAGTAGATGATAGGAAGAAGGAGGGCCAGGAAAGATTTGGCATATTTGTAGTTTCCGGCTTCCTGACGTCTAGCACGCATCTCTTCGTCTTCGTTTGCCTCAGTTACACCCAGCATGATAATGCCGACCGTCACGAGAACAATCGCTACCAGCTGCCACTGGTTTATATCACCAAAGCCACGGGTAAGAATAGTGATAATAGCAACAAGCGCTCCAGAAGAATTGCAAATGGGAGTAGAAACAGAAAGTTCGATGTAGCGAAGGCCGATATACCCGATTGCCATGGAAAGAATATACAACATGGAAACCGGCAGATAGGTGAGGATAATCGACAGATTGATCTCTACACCCTGGAAAAAGATCTCATAGAGTGCATGCAAACCCATAACCAGGCCAACGGCCATGACCATTTTGAGATGGGCGGTTTTATCATTATGTTCCCGGCAGCCGATCTTTGAAAACAAATCCGAACCGCTCCAACACAGCAATGCAATAACAGAAAACCAGAACCACATGGGATTAAACTCCTTTCAGGACATCATGTTTTGAATTTGGAAACAAAGCTGTTCGGTGTACAAATGGAACAGACAGACGTTTTTGCCGCAAGTTCATTCATCCACTTTGAAAAGATATTACAGGCTGACAAGAGAGGCATCCAGCATTTTCTGAACACTCATAAGAACTCCAAGCTTAGAATGACACCAGGTCAGGCCGCCCTGAAAATAGACGGCATAAGGAGGACGGATCGGACCGTCTGCTGAGAGTTCAATTGAGGACCCCTGTACGAAAGCACCGGCAGCCATGATGACTTTGGAATCATATCCCGGCATATCCCAGGGAATGGGCGTGACATAGGAATCAACCGGCGCTGCCGCCTGAATACCGGAACAGAAGGCAATCATAGCCTCTTCGCTGCCCAGCTCAATCGCCTGAATAATATCATGACGGGCTTCAACTGAGGAAGGAATGACACGAAATCCCAGCTTTTCATACATGCCTGCCGCAAAAATGGCCCCTTTGGTAGCGGCTGCAGTTACAGTAGGAGCCAGGAAAAAGCCCTGATAAAGCTGAGGCATGAGCCCCAGATTTGCACCAACTTCCTGACCAAGTCCAGGCGCAGAAAGGCGGTAGGCACAACGATTAATGCAATACTGTGTTCCACATATATATCCACCAATGGGGGCAAGACCGCCGCCGGGATTCTTGATCAGCGAACCAACAATCATATCAGCACCCACATCGGAGGGCTCAATTCTCTCGGTAAATTCACCGTAGCAGTTGTCAACCATGCAGATCAGGTCCGGTTTGATTTCTTTCATGAAGCGGATCAGCTCACCTATCTGCTGAACAGAAAGTGTCGGCCGGGTGGCGTAACCTTTGGAGCGCTGGATAGTTGCCAGTTTGGTATTGGGATGAATGGCATCCCGGATATGCTCATAATCGATGCTTCCATCCGGCAGGAGAGGTGTTTCGGAGTAAGTAATTCCATATTCAGCCAGAGAACAAGCACTGGCACGGATGCCGATGACCTCCTCAAGCGTGTCATACGGACGGCCGACAGGGGAGTAGAGTTCATCTCCGGGCAGCAGATTG
>CACXHF010000428.1 GCA_902767305.1 uncultured Eubacteriales bacterium | reverse complement strand
CGGTGTTCTGCCGGTATTGTTCACAGTTATGATTATTCCGTGAATCATTCATGTTTCACGCAGCTTATATTCTCCATTTTTCCCGAACGAAATTGATGCTTAAAAAATATGAAATTCTTCTTTCTATGCTGAGAATGCCCGGAATTATACTTTATCCGGTCCGCTTTCCCTTATCTTTTTTCCTCCCGCTCTTCTTTTTCTTTCTTATCTCTGTTATAATTCTATTCGAATTATCAGGTCTGTTGTCTTTCATCCGGCCTGGTTTCTTTCCCGGCAGGGATTCCGGCATGCTCCCGGACTTCCGGCAGAACATTCCGTGATATTGATCATATATGCCGTATCATGCACTCTTTCCTGAAGAGATCGTTCCACCCGGGATGAGCCCTGCAGGAAAGTCAGCCTGCCGTACCGGTATAGTCTTTCCGGTTCGCTGCAGCAGGCAAATACGGTACAGATAACCGTTGCAGGAGACCTTAATAAAGGAGATACAACATTGGCTATTAACGATTATATAGATGCCTGGAAGAAAGGTACGCGCGAAGCGCACCTTCTTCATATTCAGGAAAAAGATCCCTATCTGCCTGTACTGGCAGAAATCGTCCCTGAACTGAACCAGCGGCCTCAGGCAAATCTGGGGCTGTGTCAGATTCCCATGGAACTCATCGAGGGAACTGCTACCCGCGGCAGAACCACTGCCTTTTCCCGCAGTTTTCTTCCGCTTCTCGAGCCGGAATCCGAATTCGCCATGAAATGGGCAGACCTTTACGACGGTATTCTGGAAGATGGGCTTCGTCAGCCCATTAAAGCCCTTGAATACTACAACCGTTTTTATGTTGTCGAAGGAAACAAGCGTGTCAGCGTCATGCGGCAGTTAGGTTCTCTCAATATTGAAGCAGAAGTAACACGCGTGCTGCCGGAAAAGGAAGACACCCCCCGTTACCGTATTTACAACGAGTTTCTGAGTTTCTACAAAGATACCCACATTGATTACATTCTCTTCTCGCATGAAGGATTTTATAACCGCCTTCGCAATGTCGTGAATATGAAAGAAGGCGATAGATGGCCT
Source organism: uncultured Eubacteriales bacterium (assembly GCA_902767305.1). Classification (GTDB taxonomy): domain Bacteria; phylum Bacillota; class Clostridia; order Christensenellales; family Aristaeellaceae; genus Ventricola. The sequence goes on along the minus strand of CACXHF010000428.1, from coordinate 7,299 downwards.
GAAGACATGCTGAACGATATATATTCCTGCTTCTATCGGTTCCAGCAGGCCTATCTGAAGGCAGAGGGAAACCGGCGTCTCTCTGCAAGCGATGCTTTCCTATTATATTTGGAAATATTCTCTTATGCCGAAGCCTGTCAGCGTACACCAAATCAGATCATTCAGGACATCGCAAAAATCCGTGCTGAGTACAATGTGGCTGAGGCCGGAAAACCGGCTGCGCTTCTTTCCCAGCCGTCAGAGGAAAAACCCGGCATCCTTCAGTCAGTTCTTCACCGGCCGCCCAAAACGCTCAAATGTGCCTTCCTTTACAACAGTTCACCGGAACGTTCCGGCTGGACCTACTGGCATGAACTGGCACGTAAGGCGACAGAAAACACATTTGAATCTCAGGTGGAAACCGTTGCGAAGTCAGATATTTCCATGGAGGATGCCACTGCAACCATTGAATCACTGATCAATGACGGCTATACCACCATTTTTGCCACCTCGCCCGTCTTTCTGGATGCCTGTATCCATGAAAGCGCTCTGCATCCTGAAGCACGGATTCTCAACTGCTCTCTGCTGGCCAGCTATCACAACGTCCGATCCTATTATCTGCGTATTTACGAAGCAAAGTTTATACTCGGTGCTATTGCCGGCGCCATGGCTGACAATAATAAAATCGGATACATCGCTGACTACCCGATTTACGGTGTTCCTGCTTCCATTAACGCTTTTGCTATTGGTGCCCAGATGACCAATCCCCGCGCAAAGGTCTATCTCGACTGGTCCACACTTCCGGGGCACAGCCCGGAGGATGCACTGGCTGCTCAGGACGTCCGGATCATCTCAAGCCGGGACATTTCTGCTCCGCTCCTTGAATACCGCACTTTCGGCCTCTACGAAAAATCTCCGGGGGATAAGGCGAGAAATCTTGCAATGCCTGCCTGGAACTGGTCAAAGCTGTACGAGGGAATTGTCCGCAGCATCCTGAGTGGTGCCTGGTCAGAGGAAGGCGAGCAGCACGCCGATCGCGCGATGGCCTACTATATGGGCATGGCTACCGGTGCTATCGACCTGTTCTGTTCCTCCCACATTCCTACGCGTCTCAAACGACTGGTTGATCTTCTGCATGAGCGTATTCGTTCAGAGGCGTTCCTGCCCTTTATCGGGCCCGTGTATGATCAGAACGGAACGCTCCGCATTGAACAGGACATTGCACTGACCCCGCAGGATATCATCCTCATGGATTACCTTGCAGACAATGTTGTGGGAACTATCCCCAAAGTCGATCAGCTTAACCCCACTGCAACCAATCTGGTAACGCTGCAGGGCATTCGCGCTGCAACCGAACTGTCAGACAATTCGACTGAAAGCACAAAGAACGATGAGTAAGATCCTTATATTGGCGGACGAAGCTGATCCTATGCTTTGGGAACACCTGGACCGTCGGCGGCTTGAAGGCGTCGATCTGATTCTCTCTGCAGGCGATCTTCCCGCTTCCTATCTTTCCTTTCTTACCTGTTTCACCAACGCCCCCATTCTCTATATTCACGGCAATCACGACGATCGCTATGCACAGAAACCTCCGGAGGGCTGTGAATGCATCGAAGACACTATCTATACATGGAACGGAATCCGTATACTGGGTCTGGGCGGCTCCATGCGCTATAACATGGGACTGAATCAGTATACGGAAAAACAGATGCGGAAACGAATCCGCGCACTTCGATTCAGTCTTTGGCGTAAAAAGGGCGTGGACATTCTGCTTGCGCATGCCCCTGCCTACCATCTTGGGGATGATACAGATCTGTGTCATACCGGTTTTTCCTGTTTTGTCAGCTTTATGGACAAATACCGCCCCAAGTATTTCATCCACGGTCATGTCCATCAGAGTTACAAGTACGATTTCAAGCGGGTTCGCGAGTATAAGGATACACAAATCATCAATGCCTATAAATACTACTATCTGGATTATCCGGACTGAGCCAGCTGCTCTTACCGGCAGGGCTCACCGGAATGGCATGACCTTTCAGTTCTGAAGTCTGCCCGGAAATCAAGACAGGGAACAGCACCTCTGCTGTTCCCTTTTTTATTTCAAGTCGTTTTCTTACTCACACAGCGCTGCCATGGCATATGCATAGATACGGGCAGCCTTGTAGAAATTGGCAATATCGATGCTCTCATTGGGCTGATGTTCAAGACCGGGTTCCTCCGGGAATAGCATGCCGAAAGCGACGCCTTCTTTCAGATGACGGGCATAGGTTCCGCCGCCGATGGCATACGGGTGATCTTCTGTCCCCATAATATCATTGTACACATCCATCATCTGCCGGACCAGCCCGGATTTCTCCGGCACATGGTGCGGAACGGAATCCCTGCCGGGTTCCATGACAAATCCGTAATCCCTCAGTACCTGCGCGACCATGCTGCGAACCGTCTGCCCGTTGAACATGACCGGATAACGACAGTCATATGTTACGCTCAGTACACCCTCACGTACACTGAGGAGACCCAGGTTGATTGTCAGTTTTCCGGAAACCTCGTCCGATCCTGCAATTCCCAGTCCTCGTCCTTCGTTTTCACTGCCCGTCATCTCATACAGTGCCTTAACAGCCGCCCCGCCGATTCCAAGCTTCGACAGAACCATGAGCAGCAGCTTCGCCGCATTAACGCCCTTATCCGGTGTGGATGCATGTGCCGGAATGCCGGTTATCCGAATACAGGTATTTCCCTCTTCAAGAGAGGTCTCAATTTCACAGGCTTCATTCTCACACTCAAAAGCCTCCGCAGCAGCCTCCCGGTAATCCCCCTCGACCAGTGCCACCGCCAGGCCAGGAACAACATTGGATCTTGTTCCGGACTCAATGGAAATCAGACGGGAATCCTCCATTCCGGCATTCAGGGTCATGGCCGTAATTCCCTTCTCCGTATTAATCATCGGGAAGCTGGCATCCGGCGAAAAGCCTGAATCCGGAAGACCGACAACCTTCTCATAGTGTGCCAGGTCTTCCATTCCGCATTCTTCATCACATCCGAGGATCAGCCGGATCTTTTTACGCATCGGGACCTCTGCATCAAGCAGTGCCTTCATGGCAAACAGTGCGGCCACGCCTGGTCCCTTGTCATCCGACGTTCCCCGCCCGAACAGCCGGCCGTCACGGACCACGGCGGCATAGGGTTCATCCTGCCATCCGTCCCCCTCCGGCACCACATCGAGGTGCGCCAGAACGGCAATCGTTTCCTCTCCTGAACCGATTTCTGCATCACAGCAGTATCCGTCAATATCCCGTGGGTTCATTCCAAGCCGGCGAATGTCTTCCATGGCCGTATCCAGCATCCTCCGGATCTCCTGTCCGAACGGCGCATTTTCTGCCGCGCCACCCCTTACGCTGGGAATCCGGATCCATCTGCGCAGTGTCTCAAGCATATCTCCGTGCAGCGCCTCGAGCGCCGCATCCAGTTTCGGATTGTTTCTCATTTTCAGTTTTCCTCCATACTCTGTTTTTGGTCTTTTGACAGCACCAGATCCATCTGATGCAGTGCCGCTTCCACCTGCGCTCTCGGGCATCCGATATTCAGCCGGATAAATCCGTCTCCGATTGTCCCAAAGAACCTGCCGTCCGTCACATAAACATGCGCAGAACGGAGTGCCTCAAGCAGTTTCTCCTGTGGCATGCCCAGTGCACGGCAGTCAAGCCACATCAGGTACGTTGCCTCCATCTTTGTCACACGAACCCCCGGCCACTTTTCCGCCGCGTGTGTCATGACCAGTTCCCGGTTATCAGCCAGATAGCGAATCAGCCCGTCCAGCCATGCATCGCAATCCCTGTACGCAGCCCGGGTTGCCGCCAGTGCAAACGGATTCCCATAAGTTATGCCTGTGACATCCCGATGCTTTTTCAGTCGTTCCAGAATTGCCGGATTCCTTGAAACCATGCTGCTCTGCTGAAGACCGGCAATGTTAAACGTCTTGCTTGCCGCGCACAGCATGACAACCGCGTCCTCTTCCCCGGCTAGTGAAAGAATGGAGGTATGTACTGCCGGTGGATATACAAAATCCGCATGAATCTCATCCGATATCAGGAGCGCATGATATTTCCTGCAGAGATCCAGAATGCTCTGCAGTTCATCGGACGTCCACGCACGTCCGCAGGGATTATGCGGTGAGCAGAGCATCACTGCCTTTACCTGTTCCCGTTTCATGGCAGCTTCCATTCCGGCAAAATCAATCTTCCACCTCTGTTCCTCCTCCACCAGTGGATTTTCGACAAGCCGCCGTCCGCTCAGACGGACAGAATCAAAGAACGGTCCATATACCGGCGTATGAATGAGAACCGCATCCCCCGGATCTGTCAGCGCCTGAACAGCAATCCGCATTCCGGAAACCACACACGGGCTGAGAAGAACATTCTCAGGTGCAAATCGGACTCCATGGCGTCTTTCCCAGAAACTGCACAGGCTTTCCGAATCCTCTCCGCCATTCCGGGTATATCCCCAGGTGCCCTGCGCTGCCACCCGCTCTATGGCTGCCTGAATACCCGGAGCTGACGGAAAATCCATATCTGCCACCCACATGGGAATCATTTCCGGATCTCCGGTTTCAGCTGCCATCGAATCCCATTTAACGCATTCCGTTCCGCGGCGTTCGACTCCTGCGTCAAAATACGCTCTGTCAAATTCCTGCATATTCAAGCCCCTTTCGTACATCTGTAAACCACATAACCGCTTTTCTTTCGGATTATTTCAACATCCTCGTAAATCTCTCTCAGATATTTTCCCGCGCTCTCTGCCCCCTGCTGCTTACGGATCACCAGATACAGGGAACCGCCGGCGACAAGATGTTCCCTTGCATCCCTGAACATTCCGTAAATCACAGCTTTGCCGGCCCGGATCGGTGGATTGGTGACAATCACCTCGTACATGCCGTCTACCGCGCTGAACCCGTCCGACTGGACTGCCCGTCCGGTCATGCCATTCCTGATGAGATTTTGTCTGGCAAGATTCAGAGCCCGTTCATTGATCTCCGCCATGGTCAGTTCAACTTCCGGATGTCCCGCCAGAATCAGCACGCTCATGGCTCCCCAACCGGCACCCATATCCAGTACCCGGCCTTCCATCTTCTCAGGAAGTGCACTGCACAGCAGCTGACTGCCGGGATCGATATGTTCTTTTGAAAAGACTCCCGCATCCGTTTCAAATTCCAGCTTTCGTCCGTACGCTTCCACAGAAAAAGACCTGTATTCATGTGCACTTTCCGGACTCTGCGTATAGTAGTATTCTGCCATTTTATCACCTGCCTGTCTCTGTCTGCTCAAGAAGAGCTGTTTCAGCCTCCGTCAGTTCCCGGAAATCCCCCGGCTGCAGAGAAGGATCCAGCGCCAGACATCCGATTTTCGTCCGCTTCAGTTCCAGAACCGTCAGACCGCAGGCTGCAAACATCCGTTTTACCTGATGATACTTCCCCTCCGTTATTCTCACCCGGACAAGGTTCTTTCCCTCATTCTCCCGGAGAACAGATGCCTCTGCCGGTCTGGCATCAAACGTCCCGTCTGCATCTTCAATGTGCATCCCTGAAGCAAACCGTGCCCGGTCATCCTCCGTAAAAAGCCCGTTCACCAGTGCCTCGTACGTTTTTCCAACATCTTTGCCCGGGGTTATCAGCCGGTGTGAAAGTGCACCGTCGCTGGTCAGAATCAGCATCCCGGTGGTATCCTTATCCAGCCGTCCTGCCGGCATGCATCCCATTGCCGCGTACATGGGCGGCAGCAGATCAAGAACCGTCCGCTGTTTTTTGTCTCTGGCTGCCGTAAGTACACCGGCAGGTTTGTTCATCATTACCGTTCGGACTGTTTTGTATTCATATGGAGTTCCGTTTACCATGATCCTGCTGGCTTCTGCATCCAGTTTCCAGTCAGGATCCTTTACCGTTTCCCCGTCAATCCGGACCTGTCCGCCACGGATCAGCTGTTTTACCTCGCTCCTTGATCCAAGTCCCAGCATGCACAGGCATTTATCAAGGCGTATTTTTTCCCCCATCATTGCTCCCTTCCCGTTCCATTTCTGCAGATTATTCCGTCATTTTCCCCGTATTCAGACAGAAAACTGCATGATACAGGGCCGTTCGTTTCCCTGAAAGCTCCCTGTCCAGATGGATATGGCCGAAATAGAATTGTCCATAGCGGGTCATGCCGGCCACCTTTTCCAGATAATCGCCAAGCGGTGCTTCCTGCTGAAAAATGTGGGAAAACGTCCCGTTTCTCTTCAGTTCAAGCATGCTGCCCGTCGGCGCAGCATGGCTGATCAGCACATCTACCGCATATCCGGCACGTTCAAGATTGCGCAGGCCTTCGGCATATTCTGCTTCATCCGGCATCTCCTCAGGCCACCAGTTCCGTCCCGGAGTGCGCATCATCCGGTCAATTGAGTACCCGCCGCCCATGGTAAAAATCCGGAGTCCTTCAATTTCATATACCTGGCCGCGCATCAGATGACGGATATTGTCCCGAAGCCGGTGAACCCGGCCTCCACAGTACTGTTCTTCCTCAAAGGCAAAGAGCTCCGGAAAGCATTCATGGTTTCCATCCAGAAACAGAATCTGAAACGGACATCGGGAGAGCAGATCCAGTTTTTTCGTATCGATTTCCCTGTTCCCAAAGACCATTCCAAAGTCTCCTGCCACAATCAGCTTATCAGCCGGTTTCCAGCCGGCACAGGGCAGCTGCGGTTCAAAAAACCGCCGGACATCCCCGTGCGTATCCCCCGTAATATAAATCATCCGTCCCATCCTCCCCTGCCGCATCCGGCCATGTCTGAGAGTATACCAGATTTCCTGTCTGCGTTGGATACAAATATTGCTGAAAAACAACAAAAGCGGGAAGAAACAGACACATCTGAATCTTTCCAATGAACACAAAACCCGCTTTTCACAATTTCGGACAGGCATTAATCCGTTTTTTTGTAACTTTTCTGTCAGTTTTCTGATTTTCCTTCCAATATATTCCCTCCTGTTCTTTCCCTTTTCAAAACTTTATGCTATAATCCATTTCATGGGAGAATCCGTGTTGGTATCCATATGTCTACCATACCTACTACTAATATCCTACTCACAGGAGCGTGTTAGCCATGAGGAAAAAGAAATGCGTCGCCATGCTGCTTGCAGGCGGCCAGGGAAGCCGTCTCGGTATACTGACAAAAAAAGTTGCCAAGCCGGCCGTTCCGTTCGGCGGAAAGTTCAGAATTATCGATTTTCCGCTCTCCAACTGTACGAACTCCAGCATTGATGTTGTTGGTGTTCTGACGCAGTACCGTCCGCTG
>CACXHF010000427.1 GCA_902767305.1 uncultured Eubacteriales bacterium | reverse complement strand
TGTATCAGACGGATCGGTGCGGGAAATTATCAGGGATTCCTTGCACAGAGCTTTGAGGATTCCTCCCGTTCGCTGCGCGGCGGCGGTTTCATCGGTGCAATTCTTGCATGGCCGCTGTTTTCGGCACTGGACGTGTGGGGATCTGTCATTGTCCTGATATTCGCATCCATCATAGTGCTGATCATCATGACCGGCTTCTCCTTTGGAGATTTAGGTCCGTCCATCTCGGAATGGGCGGATGATCTGCGGGAAAACATGCGGCTTCGTAAAGAAGAACGGGAAGCTCTCCGGGAAGCAAAAGAGGAAGAGCGTCTGAACCGTGAAGCTGAGGAAGCCATGGAACGGTCGCAGAAAAAGAAGAAAAGCGAAAAAGAAGAATTCGCAGATGAAATGCCTCCGCACTTTGGATCAGATACGGGCAGCGAAAAGAAAGAGACTCCTCCAGAACCGGTAAACGTGCCAAAGGAAAACGGGAAAAAGAAAAAGAAGAATGCCACGGTAAAAGCGGTTGAACCGGCTCCTGAACCGGAGAAGCCGTCAGATGAACCAATTACCAGCAACTTCAAGCCGGTTGCCGTGAAAAAGCCTAGAAAACCTGTTCCCTATACGGGGGCAGGTGTCCGTCAGTACAACAAAGACCTTTATATCGAGCGGGATGACGAGTTTATCCGGAAGCCTGGCGACACAGAAGAGGAGAATAGGGAAAATAAACGCGGCTTTACCCAGGAGGAAGCAGAATACGCTTTCCTCCACGGGCTGAACAGCACCATGTCAGAGCGTTCACCCTATGCCAGACCCCAGGAGGCGGACGAGGGACCTTCTCTCGGCAGTCCGATCCCGCTTTACCCGGACAAATCCAAAACAGAAGAAGATCCATACGAAGCCTATCGTTCGAAAAATTACGATACCGGCGTGGCAGTAGGCTACGATCCGGATGACACTACCGCTCCGGAACTGGAGGATATTGCGGACAGTTCCACCGATGATGTTCAGGCAGAGATTCCTGCACAGCAGTCATTGCCCCAGAGACCTGTTCCTCCTGTGGAACCGGTAATACCTCAAAAACCTGTTCCTCCTGTGGAACCGGTAATACCTCAAAAACCTGTTCCTCCTGTGAAACCGGTAATGCCACAGAAGCCTGTTCCTCCTGTGGAACCGGTGATGCCACAGAAGCCTGTTCCTCCGGCAGCACCCATTCCGCTGTATGAAGGGGATCACGCCGCCATCCAGCCGGTCAACGGTGTCTTTTCCGCGAATCCGGCCCTGTTCACGACTGAACAGATGACGGACAGAAGACCGGGGGTATCGGTTACGGACGAAAACGATCATGCTGAGTTCTCCTCCCAGAAACAGGATGGAATACCGTCTGTCATCGTTCCCGCTCAGAATGAATCCGCAGTAAAAGTAGTGCAGGAGCAAGCAAGAGTACAAACGGACAACGATGAGAATTATTCCGGAATAAAATCAAGGCGCAGAAGAGCCGGAAGGAATGCCGCCGTGACAGCAGCGACTGTTCCGGTAACAGCTGTTGCTGCAGCGGCGGCAGCCATCAATTCCGGAGCATCCGCCGTTCAAAGCAGCCTGTCTGCGGCTCAAGGCGCTGTCATCAATTCAGGAGCATCGGCGGTTCAGAACGGATTTTCTGCCGCTCAGGCTGCTCCGGCAGCTGCCATCGATTCCGGCGCTTCGGCGGTTCAGAGTGGATTCTCTGCGCCTCGGGTGCCGAATTTATCCACTGATTCCAGAACCGCTTCCGTTCAAAGCGGGTTCTCTGATGCTCAGATCACTTCTATGAATTCCGGATCATCTTCCGTACCAGACAGATTCTCTGATGCTCAGGCGACGCCGGTATCTGAAAGCAATGTTGCAGATACAGGGGATACCATTCTGGAACATCGGGAGCATCCATCCGGAACACTTCCATCGTCCGTTCCTGCATCCGGATTCCAGAGCCGACCGCCGGAGAAAGCGAATCCTCAGCCGGTACAACAGAGGACGCAGCCCGTGGATTCCATTTCAATCCCGATTGCCAAAATGGAGATTAATTCTGTACGAGGACCAGCACCCGTGACCACACAGCCTGCCGTAGAGCTTCGTGAAGGACGTCTGGACGGAACTCCGCTGGTACCGCTGAAACGGGACATGCATGATGCTCAGGTTCAGCCGGTCAAACCGGAATACATCAAGCCTTCTCTTGACCTGCTGGTACAGTCGAAAACTACGGAAGATCCGGATCAGCGGGCGAAGGATGAGAATGGCATGAAAAAACTGCTGTCGACTCTGGAATCCTTTGGAGTTCAGGCCCGCGGCCTGATGTATACTCACGGACCTGCAATTACCCGGTATGAAATTCAGCCAGCTCCGGGCGTCAAGGTTTCCAGAATCGTCAATCTGGTGGATGACATTGCGCTGAACATGGCCAGTACGGGCGTGCGAATTGAAGCTCCGATTCCAGGAAAAGCAGCTGTCGGCATTGAGGTACCGAATGACACTATTTCCATGGTCACACTTCGGGATGTACTGGATACACCGGAGATGAACAAGGAAACAAGTCCCACGGCAGTGGCTCTTGGCAAAGGAATCTCCGGAAGACCGGTGATTGCAGATATGGCAAAGATG
>CACXHF010000426.1 GCA_902767305.1 uncultured Eubacteriales bacterium | reverse complement strand
TCCCTGACCAGCCTGGCCTTGCCATCCACGATATCAATGGCTCCTTCATGGCACGCTGCTGCGCACATTCCGCAGCCGTTGCACTTTTTCTCGTCGATATGAATGATCTTCCGAATCATTAGGCACCTCCTTGTGTTTATGGCTGTATTGTAGTATGATCTGCAGGGTATGTATGTGGTCTTAACCACATTTTCAGAAAATGATCGGAGAAAATGGATGAACACCCAGCAGTTACAAAAAACAATGCTTTTCCGGGAAATGACAGAAACTGAAATCACTGATGCCCTCCGGGTACTGGAAGCGCATGAGAAACACTATGAAAAAGGCGAAACGCTCCTGATCGCGGGTACAATCACAGAGCGGATGGGGCTTGTCCTTGAGGGCAGTGTAACAATCGAAAGCAATGACGCCTGGGGCAACCGCACCATCATCAGTCATGTCGGACGAGGACAGGTGTTCGCGGAAACTTACGCGCTTCTTGATCACGAGCCAATGCTGGTGGATGTGACCGCAAGCGAAGATTGCTGCATTCTCTTTTTACGGAGTGGCAGAATGCAAAGCCTGAAAACCAAAACGGAACCTTGGGTGCTGAAGTACATCACGAACCTGCTGACGATCTCCATGCACAAAAACCTGATTCTTTCCGGACGAAGCTTCCAAAAAAAAAAAAAAAGCATCCGTGGCCGTGTGATGGCCTATCTCAACTCGGTGTCCCTGCAAAAGCACAGCCGGGAATTCGATATTCCCTTTGACCGCCAGCAGCTGGCGGACTATCTGAATCTGGAGCGCAGTGCGTTATCAAAGGAACTCGGGAAAATGCAGAGAGACGGTCTGATAACCTGCCGGAAGAATCATTTTATTATTGGATAAACCGGTTTGCGGCGCTGACAGTGAATTGTGGAAGAAGGCGGATTCATTGGACTTTCAGGAAGCAGATGCCCGCATCAGCACTGTGCCTGACAGAATGGATCAAAACCGGCCGGATCAGGTTCACTGATTATCTCTCCGGCAGCTGCACATCCCGGTATACTGTGACTTTTTCCAGGTATGACAGTCATCGATTTGATTCATAAGGAAATCTGTTTTCAAACGGCCTATTGCCGGTTTTGATGAATCACAACTTTCCTGATTTTTAGGCTGGCGAAATAGTCACAGGAAATGTTAGAATACTTTGTATACTGAAAATAAGCCCAAAGACCGTGCAAAACCTATCGAGCATACGATATTTCCGGAAATATGTTATCATCGGAACCGGGAAGGATAACCGGACGATACTCCAAAATGGTATAATGAATTCTGCGGGAAGATAGGGAAATTCAGACATGAATTATTTCGTTGAAGGATTACAGGGAAGCGGGAAGAGCACTCTGGTTCAAAAACTATCTGATTGGTATCCCGGATATACCGCCATCCGGGAGGGTGAGTACTCTCCGGTAGAGCTCTCCTGGTGCGCCTATGTTGATGATGATCAGTACCACAGGATCCTGGAAAAGTATCCGGACTTGCGTTTGCAGATCGAGGAAAAGACATATTCTGATGAATGCAGAAAGGTGATCTGTTATACGAAGATTGCAACGGATAACCGGATGTTCTATCAGGATCTTGAGCAGCATGAGATATACAATAACCGGATCCCTTTCGAGACGTTTCAGTCGATTGTGCTGAGGCGCTATCGGAAATGGGAATCGGATCGTATGATCTTTGAGTGCTCTTTGTTCCAGAATATCGTGGAGGATATGATTCTGTTCCGGCAGGTAGATGATGACGATATTCTGTCATTTTATAAGCGGATCCGTGAAGCACTGGGCTCGAAAGAATACCGTATTATCTATTTGAAGGCAAAGGATATCCGGGGAAATCTGGAAACCATCCGGAAAGAAAGATCAGATGAACAGGGCCATGAATTATGGTTCCCGATGATGCTTGGATTCTTTAACGGCTGTCCTTATGCAAGATCCCGCGGCCTGAAGGGTGAAGAGGACCTGATCCGCCATTTTTCCCATCGGCAGGATCTGGAACTACGGCTCTGCAAAGAAGTTTTCCCGGACAGAAGCATCATTTTAGAGTCAAAGAATTATTCACAAGAGATGTTTAACTGACGATAATAGAATGAACTGTCGACAAATCAGAAAATGTAGAGGTTTTTATGAAACGTGAATTGGGAATAGCCCGCTGCGGACTGGCCTGCTGCCTATGCAGTGAGAATGTAACCTGTAAAGGATGCAAACGGGATGGCTTCATGGAATTATCCTGGTGCAAGGATGCAGAATGGTGTGAGGTTCGCAGATGTGGGATGGATAAGAATCTGAACGGCTGTTACGAGTGTCATCCTGCAGAATGCCGGAAAGGCCTGTATGCAGAAAAGATCAAAGCACGTGCCTTTGCTGAATTTGCCAGAAGGTATGGTGTTGAAGAACTTTTGGACTGCCTTGAGCAAAATGAGCAGGCAGGCATTGTCTATCATCGTGAGGGAATTATGGGTGACTATGATGAATTCGATGATTTAGAGGAACTCATCACATATATCAGGACGGGGAAAAGGAAAGTTTGAATTCAGGAGAGTCTGTTGAATGTACGTTGAAAAAGCCGGAACAGAAGATATAGAAGCCCTTGTTAAAATGCGCCTCAGCTATCTGACCGAAGATAATGGCAGTCTGAATGCACAGGATCTTGCGGTCATCAAAAGGGATTTGCCTGGATATTTTCAGTCGCATCTGGGCAAGGATCTGTCTGTCTATCTGATCAGGGATGGGGAAAACATTGTGTCATGTGCATTCCTTCTGACTGTTGAAAAACCAATGAGTCCTGCATTCATCAATGGAAAGACAGGGATTGTTCTGAATGTATACACCTGCCCGCACTACAGACATAGAGGGTGTGCAAAAAGCATCATGGAAGCATTGCTCTGTGATGCAAGGAAAACGGACATCTCAGTGATCGAGCTGAAATCCACGGAGGCCGGATACCCTTTGTATCGTTCAGCAGGATTTATGGATGATGATTCCAGGTATCACAGGATGAAGTGGAAAAATCAGTAATCCGGATCTGAAGTGATCCTGCCATCTGATCACTGACATGATTGAACTCGTATCACTAATGTGCATCAATGACCTCATAAACATACATGATGTTATTATGGGACGGTGTTGTCGAACCGTTTGATTCAAACAAACATTTTTTTAACCTGACGGCTGAAGCAAATAGCCTGCGCTGTAAGTCCTGATGAACAGTCTGTCAGGTTCAGATAAGCGTTTTCTGCTTCGTTCAGGTGCTTTGGGACTTGAAGCAATCTGATTTGCACTTTCTGCATGGGATTCATCTGTAACCCTGTCATCAACATATCCGTCTGCATTGGCTCTCAGGCGCCAGATTCCGATCCACTGCTGACGACACCCTGGCGGCAATTTATCTTCCGGGTTGAATACACGGACCAGGGAGAATGGATACTGATACGCGGCAGACGTTTTCTTCCGGCTCCTGAAGAGAAGCCCATCTATTAGACGGAAGTGAAAGGATAGACCTCAGAAATGTGCCTGCCGCATCACGGGTAGCTTTATGCCGCTGACGAGGATTGCCTAACTTCAGCTTTACGTCCGTACAGAAAATAATCTGGCATTTTAACTGCTGTAAAGTGTCGTTGATCAGCAGCCCTGCAGTGAGATCAGGGCGGAAAAGCATCGGAGCAGAATATGTGTTTGCGCCGAACAGAGTTGTGAGCTGGATTCAAATGCAAAAGTGAGCATAAGAGGAT
>CACXHF010000425.1 GCA_902767305.1 uncultured Eubacteriales bacterium | reverse complement strand
ACCTGCAAGGGCAAACATGGCATTCATCAGCAAAGCCGGACTGTCTTCCCGCATCAATGATGCTGTTCCGAATGCCGTTGCCAGCATAACAATACCGGCAAGGATTGTTTTTTTTCGACCTACTTTTGATGCAACAATACCCACAGGAATATAAGACAAGATAGCTGCTGCCTGCGCAATCAGCAGCGTTAGATTATAATTCTTATGAAGAAGTGAGGTTGCATAAACTGAATATTTGGATGTTACTGCATTATATCCCATAAACCAAAGGACAATGGAAGCCAGAATGAAGAACATGGATTTTTTTTCATCAACGTCAAGTTTTCTGCCTGGTACATCAGATGGATGCGGAACTCTGTGCAAAGATGCGTAGGCTTCGCTGTCTTTCTGCATCTGTCGGACCAAGACCGGTTCTTTTACTGTAATCATAAAGATGGCGAGGGCAAGAAGCATAATCCCTGAAACAACGCTAAAGAACGGCATGTACCCCATCGTCAGGTTTTCTACGGCACTGGTTCTGAAAAAGACTCCGAGAATGAGGACAAGAATTCCACCAGCAGTTCCCATCAGATTGATGATGGCATTTGCTTTGGAACGAAGCGGTTTCAAAGTGACATCCGGCATCAGTGCTACTGCAGGTGATCTGAAAGTGGACATGGCAATGAGTGTTACCAGCAGCAGACAGATGAAGAGAATAAGATTGTGACTGTTTTCGCTTGTAATGCGTCGTGCATAGGCCTGTCTTGCAGGTACTACAACCTGCGTAAAAAGTGAATTGGTCATTTTCTTACCATCTTCAGAAAAACTGTATGAGCGGATTTTCATAAATTCATCTTCTGAGAATGATTCTGAAAGGACAAACGTCTCCCCTTCCGGTGAGATCAGTTCTGTGTTTTTTTCTGCCTGATAGATCAGCTGCAGAGCATGAGGATTATCAATCTTTGCTGAATCACCCAGCAGTCTGAGCTGCAGCATATCAGCAGCGGAAAGGAAAAAGAGTGCTGTGGCAGCCGCAATGGTACCAAAGAGGATATACGGTGTTCTGCGCCCTATCCGTGTCTTTGTACGGTCGGACAGTTTGCCAAAGAGAGGAAGAAGAAACAAGGCAAGAATGTTATCAAAGGCCATAATGAAGCCTGACCAGGTCTGATTCATTCCGAATTTGTTGGTCAGAATCATCGGAATCGTATTGTCATATGCCTGCCAAAAAGCAAAGATGAGAAAGAATGCAAATCCTACGCAAATCGTCTGTCTGTTGTTAAGCTTCATTTCCATTTCACTCAATCCTCTCTGTTTGTTTCAGCTCTCTTTCCAGTAAACTACGTATTTTTGTGAGAACTGTGTTTTCCATACTTTCGGAGGTATCTAAAATGCTGCTTTATTTTACAGGGTGTTTATTTCTGATTGTTCTCGTATACTTTCTAATGCTGTTTCCATCCCGCGCTGACAGTCATGTAATCAACGTTTTTTCAAACAGATATTTTGCTCACAGAGGCTTTTACAGAACCGATCAGAGTGTTGCGGAGAATACACTGGAGGCTTTCAGACTTGCCTGTGAAAAAGGATACGGTGCAGAAATGGATATCCGTTTTTCAAAAGATGGTCAGATAGTTGTATTTCATGATGATACATTAATGCGTGCAGCTGGAATTGATCGTCCGGTCGAAGAATTCACATATCAGGAACTGTCAGCGATTTCTTTATACGGAACTGATTCTCGAATTCCACTTTTCAAGGATGTCCTTACAATGATTAATGGAAGGATTCCGCTTATCATTGAACTGAAAGCCGGAAAACAGAATAGAAAACTCTGCGAGAATGCCTATTCCATGTTATGCGCTTACCATGGACCCTATTGTGTAGAAAGCTTTGATCCGCGGATAATTTACTGGTTTAAAAAGAATGCCCCGGAAGTATTTCGGGGACAACTTGCCTGCAGTGTCGCTAAAGCAGCAAAAGGGACTCCACGTATAATTGCATTTCTGGCATCGAGATGTCTTTTTAATTTCCTTTCGCGCCCGAATTTTATTGCTTATGAGCTTGTAAGAAGAAAACCTCTGAGTGTCCGGCTGTCTGAGTTTTTCGGTGCTGTACCAGCCTGCTGGACAAGTCACAGTTCACACGACGCCAAGAATAATAAAATCGTAATATTTGAGTATTATGAGCCGCCGGTTTCATTTTAAACTGAATAGTTTTACCAACTGATACGATCTTTCTTTTAGTCAGTTTATCACGGCACTATCATTCCGTCAACATTCCGAAACGTTAATATCAGAGTGATTCGGTGCTATTTCCATGCTTAAACTGTACACTGATAAATCTTTCAAAATGTCTGCAGTTCAGTGACAGATGTATCTGATGGCTAAAAGAATTCATGGAAAAACAAAAGCAGAGAACTCAGATATATGGTTCTCTGCTATATTTATCTT
>CACXHF010000424.1 GCA_902767305.1 uncultured Eubacteriales bacterium | reverse complement strand
GTATATCTGTTCGATTCAGGCATTTTGCGGTCCCGGGATGCAATGAGCGCCTTTCATGGACCGCATTGTGTTCAGGTCCTTTTCAGTCAGCGGGGAAGACCGGCTGCCCGAAGCGCTCCGGTACTGGGCTGTCCGCCTCAGTTTTTTCTCTTTCCCCTTCCGAGCAGGATTCGTTTGATCTGCCGTACACTTTCGATGAACAGGGCATTTTTCCGGTAGATCGCAAAGAAGAACGCATTGGGCACCAGGAAACTGATGACCGCATTGAGCACCAGGGTCGGCCAGACGCCCATGTGCAGTACGTGGCAGGCAAACCAGGACACTCCGCAGGAAGCAAGGGCGATCACTGCCAGCGCACAGAACAGCCGGACATAATTCCACAGATAACGGTGCGGGAAAACCTCCTGAAACAGGTTGTGGAACAGCCAGGGGATCTGCACGCAGACAATGGAGACGACGGAGGACAGCAGGACGCCGTACAGACCCAGCCATCTGACCGTCGCCAGATTCAGCCCCAGATTGACCAGTGCAGCTGTCAGCGGACGGAAACGGTCCCGATGCCAGATGCCTGCAGCATCCTTGAACATGTTGATGATCTTGTTCATGCCCATCGTATAGAAGTAGATCACGAAGCAGATGACGTACTGATCGCCCAGCATGTTTTCACTGCCCATCCAGATCTGCATGAACGGCTGATACAGGCACAGCAGCATGGTACTCCCCACGCCCATCACCCAGCCGAAGAGCATGGTAATCCAGGACAGGTCCCGGTAGTTCTTCTCTTCACTCTCCGTCACCAGACTGTTGCCCACCCCCGCGATGCAGGCCACGATGATGACATCGATAAAGGTCCGCAGGGCAGTAATGACAAAATAGTAGTTCTGATAAATGGCCAGTGCCGTCAGGCCCATAAAGGCGGAGATGACCAGCGGATCCGCGAAATTGAAGACCACGCTGGAAAACTTGGAGGTAAACAGATCCCGGACCCGGCGGACGATGTCCATCACCTTTTCCCGGGGCAGTGAGCCCTCAGGCCGGTAATCCGGATACATCCGGGTCACCCGGACCGCCGTGAGCAGGTTGATCACCACCTGGGCCAGCAGGCGGACCGTGAGATACAGATAATAGTTGTGGAAAAAGATCAGGGCCGGAAATTCAAGAATATATTCCCCCATCTGGACGCCGAGGCTGACCTTGCTGATGACATCCGTACGCTGATGCGCGTCCAGGAGGGAGCGCTTATACGCAAAGAGCCAGTAGGTCAGAACGGTTCCTGCCAGGTTCATAAAATACAGCACATACAGGTTCATTCCCTCCGGGATATCCCCGCTGACCAGATTCCGCAGAAACGGGGTCAGCGCGAGACCGGCCGCCGCGATAAACAGGCCGATCGCCCGGTAAAACGTGCGGTACAGTTTCAGCAGTGCACAGATTGTTTTGCTGTCATCCTCCGCAATGGGCTTGTACATGCTGAATACCATGGCACTGCCCACACCCAGTTCTGCCAGATTCAGGAACGAGAGAATCGAGCGGAACAGTCCGTTGAGTCCCAGGTACTGTACGCCGAGGGTGTTCAGCATCACTGAACGCAGGATGAAGGGAATGAGAATATTGAGCATTTTCAGCATCCCGTCAAACACGATGTTCCTCGCCGCGTTTTTCGTCCGTTCTATTTTCATACACTAAGCCCTCTCTGAGACGTCTTTCTTCCTTTCAGGTCATCTGACCCCGGTTTGTCCGGAACGGGATTCCTTCATCCTGAACCGTGCGGCACAGACCATCACAGCCGCCGTCACCAGATGCATTTTCAGCAGTGAAATCACGATCTGCGCGCTTCGCGGCAGTCCCCGGACGGAAACCAGGGACAGCATGCCGGATTCTCTCAGGCCCTCTTTCAGCTGCTTTGCCGCATCACGGATGGATGAATTCCGCTGCAGGCACCACTTGCAGGTCCGGATAATCAGCATGGCCGGGAAAATGTTCAGCTGCCGGTCCAGTGAGGGTGAAAAGCCGCGCAGATGCTCCTGCAGGTAGACCGTCAGATAATGAAAGCTCTTTGTCAGCAGGTTCTCCTTGCTCAGTGCACGGATGGATCCCTCATTCATCTTGTTGTACATGTACAGGTGCTCATTGCAGATGTACACATGATTGCTGTTGACCAGGCATTCATAGGTCATGGGGACATCCGTAAACACGCGGATGCGTTCATCCCGGGTCAGATATCTGACCTGCAGTTCCCGTCTGCAGGCCTTGTCCCAGGTATGCGCCTGGACGGCGCTGCCTGCGCGGATGCCGTTTCGGGTATCCACCAGCAGAACCGGGAAAATCTCCTTTTCGAGACGTTCCCTGTCGTAATACCCCTCCGGCGTCTCGTTAATCGTTTCCTCCAGATGGTCCTCATACACGTTGTCCGCCGCAAAGAGAACCATGTCCAGCGGGACCGGTGACTCGGCAAGCCGGTCATGGATGAACTGCAGCATGTTTTCCTTCACCCAGTCATCCCCGTCCACATAACAGATATAGTCCCCTTTAGCTGCCAGAATGCCCGCATTCCGGGCGGAGATCAGGCCGCCGTTGGGCTTGTGAATCACTTTCACGCGGGAATCCATGCGTGCATATGCATCGCAGATCTCCGGACAGCCGTCCGGAGAACCGTCGTCCACCAGCAGCACTTCAAAGTCCCTGTACGTCTGGGCCAGAATGCTGTCGACGCAGCGGTGCAGATACTGTTCCACCTTGTATACCGGCACAATTACAGAAAACATAGGCAGTTCCTTTCCTCATCAGCGGTTGATCCGGGCATGTCCCGGTTATTTTTTGTCCTGCAGAACACTGCGGTAGAGTTCATCGGTCCGGGACGTAATTTCCTTCCAGGTGTATTTCTGCGATACGACCTCTCTGGCCCTGGCCCGGTACGCTTCTGTCTTTTCGGAATGGTCACAGAGGTCCTGCAGTACCTCCCGCAGACCTTCCATTTTTCCCTTCGGAAACGACAGCCCGCAGCCATCCATGACGTCCACGCATTCCCCGATGTCGGAGGTCACGCAGCAGCAGCCCATACTCATAGCCTCAAGCAGGGTCAGCGGCATCCCCTCCAGCTCACTGGGCAATACATACACGAAGGCGTTGCTGTAGAGCTCATCGGCCACTACCCCCTCCTGAAAGCCCGTAAAGATG
>CACXHF010000423.1 GCA_902767305.1 uncultured Eubacteriales bacterium | reverse complement strand
TAGCCAGTATTGCCGTGATGATCGGCGATCTTTTTAAAAACAGTATGTATCTTCTTAGCATATGCAAATTCCTCCTGTTATTTCCTCTGGCAGTGCGTCAGGCAGACAGCTTGTAAATGCCTGACAGGACCAGCGGCAGCATAAGGAGATTCAGGATCCATAGCAAAGTCAGGATGATCCACAGGGTCCTCCTTTTTCCGGAGCTTTCTCCGTCTTTCTCCATGCGGGCATCTTTTCTGAGGGCTTTCCCCATCCATACTGCTATCGGAACACCGATAAAGAACGGTGTCGTTACCAATGACGGCTCGAAATACAGCATGACCGTTCTCAGATCCATTACGATACCTGTTACCGCAACGACGAGGCCCGCAATCTCAAACCAGAACGCTGCCTTCGCCTTCTCTGCGGCAGATAATGCAGCCTCCGGATCCCTGCGATTCCGTATTGCATAGATGCCTGCGATCACAAGCAGGACCGATGCGATGGTCCAGAGCAGGAAGGTCAGAAGATAAAGAGCGTTCATTTCCTGATAGATATCTACGGTCAGGAGAGACTGCATATTGCTGAAGAGACCGAAATAGAAATTGCCTGCCACTGTAACCAGCCCGGTGATGACAGTCATGACACCATAGAGCGCAGTCTTTCCGGTAATAGCCTTTGAAAATCCGCCGGCCGCTGCTTCAACGACCGTCTCCTCATCGACAAAGCAGCGGCTCTTTACCTTCTGTGCAGTCTGTCCCCATGTAGATGAGATGGCGCCCACAGGGCATGCACTCATGCAGCTGCCGCAGCGGATGCACTCCAGGCTGTTAGGAGTCTCGAATGTCCGTATATCCATTCCGCAGGCCTTCTGGCAGGTGCCGCATGAGACGCATCTGTCCCTGTCAATAACCAGTCTGTAGCTGCTGATCGGATTGAACAGGCTGTATATCGCGCCAAGCGGGCACAGGTACTTGCAGAACGGTCTGTAGTATATGATTGCCAGGATCGTCAGCACGATCAGGATCCCCATCTTCCAGATAAAACGGAATCCTGCAGCGGCTCTGAGTCCCGCGTTTGCAGTCACCAGAGGGATGCCGCCAAGCAGAGTGCCGCTCGGACAGATCCATTCGCAGAACCATGGCGAACTGGTTCCTGTCAGATCCGTCACAATGGATACAAGAAGTATCGGGAATACTATGAGTATCACATACTTAAGGTATTTCAGGTATTTGTGACCCGGAAGGTTCTTCTTCCTGATTTTTACCGGTATCTTATGCAGCAGATCCTGGAAAAGGCCGAACGGACACATCCACCCGCAGACCAGTCGCCCGAAAAGAGCTCCCAGGGCAGCCAGCATGCCGAACACGTAGAGTGACACCCTGAATGTGGTATCTCCCATGACTGCTTGCAGCGATCCCATCGGACATGCACCAAGCGCTCCCGGACATGAATAGCAGTTCAGTCCGGGCACGCATACGACCTTGGTATTTCCCGTGAAGATCATTCCTTTTGTATATCCCCTCAGATAGCTGTTGGTAAGAACAAACCAGGCAGCCTGCAGCCATGTGCGGATCCGGGATTGTTTTTTTATCTTTTCTTTCATTTTTTCATTCATAGAAGATCACCTGACCTCATTTTCTGACCTGTGGTTATCAATCGATCCCAATGCACTGCATGCAGATGCTTGTAGCTTTGGTAAGCACGGTAAGGGGCTCGCCTCTTGTAATGCCGATGCCGATCATGATAATACCTGCCAGGAACACAGCCGCTGTGATCCACCTGATTTTCGGATTGTTTGGATTCATGACTTATATTTCCTCCCTGCGTAACTCTTCTTTACGATCACTCGATGCTGCTCAGCACTTTTTCGACCCTCTCGCTCCAGCCCTCCAGGTCATTTGACCCGCTGGCCGAGTCGATGATCTTTCCGTTCTGATCCACAAAGAATGTTGTCGGATAACCCGGAATGACACTTTTGAAGAATACGACCATTTCCCAGGTCGGTATCATGTGAGGGAATGTCGTGCCGGAATCGTTCATCAGAGACTGCGCTTTATCCAGCTGGCTCTGTTTCAGATTTCCGTTCTTGTCATAAAGGTCGGCACAGATACCTACCAGCTGGAATTCCTCCAGCGGGAATTTTTTTGAAAGCTCTTCCAACGCGCCCATCTCACCCAGGCATGCCGGACACGTGGTCTCCCACACATTGTATGCGGTCAGCTTCGCCCTCTTGCCATCCTCGTCCGAAAACTGTTTTCCGTAAATCGTCTGTGTCTCAAATTCTTCAAACACCTTCGCTGAAGATTTCTCCTCGAGGACTTTCATCCTCTCACTCCAGCCGCTTACATAAGAAATGTTCAGCGCCACGATCCCGATGAGGAGCGCAGCAACTACCACCCGCAGGGTGGACATATGTATGCGCGTGTCTTTCTTTTTTTTCTTCATGAAATTACCTCGCTTTAACGATAGAAGAACAATATTCTGTGATTATTCATGTTTACTATTCCGTTTATCATCATAGCACAGTAACAATCCGCACTCAATCAGCCATCTTGCCTGCATGTTCGAAAAGGCGATGGCATTGGCGACGGTATATCCGCCGTCCCGTTTGATCGCCCATGGGATATAGCCGTTGCCGTAGTTATAGCCCTGCAGACAGAGCCGGATCCTGTCCATGTCCAGAGGGCTCTTGCACTTTGCCGCCTTCAGGCAGTCCGCCAGATAATGCACGCCGCAGTCGATTACTCATGTTCACTCACCTCATCATTGCCGTCAGCCTGCTTTCTGATCGAATTTTTGAGAACCATCAGATCTGTTCTGCAGGACTCGCAGATGAATCCGTTCAGGAAAAGTCTGCAGCAGTCTTCATCGCCGGTGTTCTGGACGATATTCAGAAGCTCGACGGGTTCATAGTAT
>CACXHF010000422.1 GCA_902767305.1 uncultured Eubacteriales bacterium | reverse complement strand
GCAGATTCGCAACTGGAAGGAAACGTATAATACGAATATTCCGATTTCAGTGAATGTGTCCCATATAGATATTTATGATGAAAATCTAGTGAATGATTTTGTGAGTATAATTCGTGAAAATGAACTGGATCCCTCCATGCTCCATCTGGAGATTACCGAATCAGCATATGCAGAAAATTCGGATCGCCTGATCAGTGTCGTGAATGAACTCAGACAGCTGGGATTCATGATCGAAATGGATGACTTCGGCTCCGGATATTCCTCGCTCAACATGTTATCCATGCTGCCTTTGGATGCCCTCAAACTGGACCGGGAGTTTATCCGCAACATGATGAAAAACGAAAAAGGGAGGAAAATGGTGGAACTGGTTCTGGATGTAGCGCGATTCATGAATGTCCCGTGTATTGCCGAGGGCGTCGAAGTCGAGGAGGAATACAGGATGCTCAAGGAAATGAAATGCGACATCATCCAGGGATACTATTTCTCCCATCCGCTGACTCCGGCAGCGTTTGATCGTTTCCTTGAAAAAGAACTGCGCTGCAGTAAGCGGTATACGTCCTGACAAAGGAGAAAACGGAACAGATTTACAATAGCATCTGTTCTGCACATGAAAAAACCCGCATTGTGCGGGTTTTTTCATGTGCAGATGGATCAGAGAGACACCAGAGGTGCGGAGAGTACAACCAGCCGGGCGATAAAGTCGGACATCGGTTTCGGCGGACCTGCTGCATTTTACCCTTTGGCATGCCGGGCCTTCAAAAACAGAGGAGTTCTGTGAGTTTTTTGAACAGAAAGCTTGCAGGATGCTTCGCTTGAGTGCTATGATAGAATAGCAAAAATATAGGGGGAAAAAAGAAATGCGGAGATGTTTCGTTTGGACGTCGGTTCTCCTGCTGGTCCTGCTTGTATCCGGAGCGTTTGCAGAAGGACTCTCGATGGATGAACAGGTCGACCAGGCATTTCGTATGGCGAAAGCAGTCGGAGGCGCTTTTGTGGTAGCCAAAGACGGCCGGATCGTATATGAACGGTATTATGGGGAACAGCAGAAAACCACCCATGTACCGGTAACGGAGAAAACCTATTTCAAATGTGCATCGGTGACTAAATTTGTCACAGGAATAGGGCTCATGCGTATGATGGATCAGGGCATTCTGAAACCGGATGAGGATATCAGTACGTATCTGGGCTATAAGGCAGGGAATCCGAGATATCCGAATAAACCAATTACGCTTCGTCATCTTATGAGTCATACCTCGGGAATTAATGAGGAAGGGTCTTTTTCCAGAAAATCCAGTATTCTATCGGATATGATCGCCCTTGATAAAAAGGCAAAATCCAATTTCAGGGAGGTAGCACCCGGCTCGCAGTACAAGTATTCCAACTTTGGTGCAGGAATCACCGGCGCGATTATTGAGTCTGTGACAGGAGAGGATGTCTCCACTTTCATGCGCAGGTATCTGTTTGCGCCGTTGGGGATTGATGCCGCCTATACGGCTACGCAGATTCAGGAACCGGAATATATTGTTGCCACATATACCCAGGACGGAGAGCTGTATCAGGCGCCGTCCTATATGCTGCGGCAGGAATATCAGGCGCAGGCGGATCCGGACCATCATTACCGGACGACAGTAGGCAGTCTTCTGATCCGTCCCCGGGATCTGGCACGACTGGGAATTGCCGCGTGCGGGGATGGGACAGTGGACGGCATCCGTGTGCTGAGCCCTGCAGCACTTCGCGCTATGCGTATGCCGCAGAGTCCGGAAACAACTGGCATTACCGAGGATTCTCCGTACAGCTTTTTCTGTATCCGTCAGGATACCGTACTGAATAATCGACGGGTGTACGGGCATCAGGGAACCTCAGAGGGCATTGTCTGCAATCTGTATTTCGAACCGGAATCGCAGCTGGTGCTGTGCGTAATGACCAATGGCTGCAGTACGGTAAGGGATGACGGGGTAATGACACTGACCCGGAGGCTGGCATCCGTTGCTGAAAATGTATTTTTAAAACAGATGGGAAATGGAAAGTAATGATCAAGGCAGACTATACAAAGCGCAGGAAGACACTTCTCTCTCAGATTGGCGAAAATGAAATGATGATCCTTTATTCGGGGATTGCCGTACCGAGTTCCATGGATGAGTGTTTTCCTTTTGCGTATAACCGACATTTTTTTTACCTGACCGGGCTCCGGCGTGAAAACATGGCGATCCTGCTTTCAAAGACCGGCGGACGGGTACGGGAAATCCTGTTTATCGAGCAGCCTGTTCCGCAGATGGAGCGCTGGACAGGGAAACGGGTCACGATCAGGGAAGCAAAAGAGATCAGCGGTTTCGGGGAGGTGCAGTTTATTCAGAACCTGATACCGCTTATTGAGCGGATCTTTGCCAGGGAATTTCCGGAGAAGGTCTGGATGGACTGCCACAGGGAATCGGCTGACGGTATTCCATTTTACAATCAGCTTCAGGCGGAAAAGCTGCAGAGACTGTATCCGTCGATGCATCTGGAGGATATTCATCCGGTGATTTCCCGGATGAGAATGAACAAGGATGCAGAAGAGGTGGCAGTCTACCGGAAGGCAGTGGACCTGACGCATCAGGGCCTTCGCCGTGTCATTGCGTCGCTTCATCCCGGGATGATGGAATATGCCGTTCAGGCGGAGTTTGAATATGAGATCAGACGTCAGGGAGCAGAGGCTGTATCTTTTCCGACGATTGTCGGATCGGGAATAAACGGCTGCTCCATGCACTATGAGTTCAATAATGCGAAGATTGAAAAGGACAGCCTGGTGCTCCTGGACCTGGGAGCCCGGGTGGACGGGTACTGTGCCGATATTTCACGTACTTATCCGGCAAGCGGGCACTTTACGAAACGCCAGAGAGAACTCTATGATCTGGTACTGCGGGCAAACCGTGAAATCACCCGGTTTGCAGGCCCGGGAAAAACGCTGACAGAGCTGAATGAACGCTGCAAGGATGTTCTTGCTGAGGGCCTTATGGCGATGGGCATGATCAGCAGACCGGAGGAAGTCGGAAAGTATTTCATGCATGGTGTTTCACATCACATCGGACTTGACACACATGATGCCAGCGACCGACCGGATCGTCCGCTGGAACCCGGGATGATCATCAGTGATGAGCCGGGTCTGTACATCGATGAGGAAAGGATCGGCATTCGGATTGAAGATGATCTGCTGATTACCGAGGAGGGCTGCTGTGTGCTTTCAGAG
The DNA here is from genome assembly GCA_902767305.1 of uncultured Eubacteriales bacterium. Lineage (GTDB taxonomy): Bacteria > Bacillota > Clostridia > Christensenellales > Aristaeellaceae > Ventricola. Next base: position 593 of record CACXHF010000422.1, on the reverse strand, counting down.
GCCATTGAGCGGACGGCAGAGGAAATCGAGGCAATGATGCAGAAAGGGGCAGAAAATGCTCCGGAGGGGAAGGAACAGGCATGAGGCTGCTTGTCAGAGCGAGGGCTAAAATTAACTGGACGCTGGATGTTCTGGGTCAGAGACCTGATGGCTATCATGAACTGGACATGCTTATTTCCTCGGTGACGCTTTGTGATCAGATGGATATCCGGGAGGCAGATGATCTCTCTCTGTTTCTCTCCAGCAGCCGGCACAGCTTTGTACCCGCGGATGACCGGAATCTGGTGATGCGTGCAGCACTTGCCCTGCAGGAAGCGGCTGGTATCCGGAAAGGTGCAGAAATACGGCTGCGCAAGTATATTCCGGTCTGCGCCGGAATGGGTGGAGGGAGCAGTGATGCAGCTGGTGCACTGGCCGCCCTTAACAGACTCTGGAACTGTCAGCTTCCGCTTGAGGAACTGTGCCGGATCGGCCTGAAGATCGGTGCGGATGTCCCGTTCTGCCTCCACGGGGGACTTTGCCGGGTTCAGGGAATCGGAGAGCAGGTGATGCCAAGACCTATGGGGCATCCGATTTACCTGATTGCCATTCAG
>CACXHF010000421.1 GCA_902767305.1 uncultured Eubacteriales bacterium | reverse complement strand
GGGAATGTCCGGGGAATTCTGGACCGGATTTCGGAACTGACCCGGGAAAAGGTGGAAGCACTGGCCCGGCGCGGCGTGAAAAAGACGGTGCGCATTATGGTGGTCGGCGTGCCGAATGTGGGCAAGTCGACGTTTATCAACCGCATCAGCGGAACGGTGACGGCCAAAACCGGAGACCGGCCCGGCGTGACCCGTTCCAATCAGTGGGTGCGGATCAATCCGTATCTGGAACTGCTGGATACGCCGGGGCTTCTGTGGCCGAAAATCGAGAATCAGGCGGATGCACGCGCGCTGGCCCTGATCGGCACCATCAATGATCAGGTGCTGGATCAGTATGCGCTGGCGGCTGAACTGCTGATGCGTCTGCGGGAAACGCATCCGGATGCGGTCCGGACGCGGTTTCACATCCGGAACATGGAGGCCGAGGGCGCGGAACTGGTGGCGGAGGCGTGCCGGGGACGCGGCTGGATTGTGGCCCGGGGCGAAGCGGACATGGACCGGGGCTCTGCGGTCATCCTGGATGAATTCCGTGCGGGAAAACTGGGAGCGGTCACTTTGCAGCGGGCGCCGGAGGAGGAACAGGCATGAAAAAAGACTGGCAGGCCCGGCTGGAGGCGATTTCGCAGATGGACCGCGGGCTCTGGGATCAGGGAGTGGTGTTTGCCGGCATCGATGAGGCCGGGCGCGGGCCGCTCTGCGGGCCGGTGGCGGCGGCCTGCGTGATCATGCCGCCGGAACCGCTGCTGCTGTATGTGGATGACAGCAAGCAGCTGACGGAAAAGCGGCGGGAGATGCTGTATGATCAGATCCTGAAAACGGCCGTCTATGCCCGTGTGGCGATGGCAGAGCCGGAGGAGATCGACCGGATCAATATCCTGGAGGCGACCCGGCGGGCCATGGCGGAGGCGGCCAGGGAAGCGCCGTGCCGGCTGTTTCTGGTGGATGCGGTCAGAGAGCTGGACGTCCCGGGGGAAGTGCGCGGAATAGTGCACGGGGATGCGCTCTGTTATTCCATTGCCGCCGCGTCCATCCTGGCGAAAGTCTCAAGGGACCGGTTAATGGCTGAGTATGACCGGCAGTATCCCCAGTACGGGTTTGCCCGGAACAAGGGATACGGGACGGCGGAACATATCCGTGCGCTGCGGGAGTACGGTCCGTGTCCGATTCACCGCCGGTCATTTATCGGGCACTTTGTTGAGCCGAAAGGATGATTCCTGACCCTGGGCATGGGACGGTGCACACTGCCCCGGACAATGACGTTGTCAGGAACGGGCAGATGGAGTATAATGCTGCTCACAGCAAATCGGACGGGGAAAGTCTGATGCAGGAACAGGAGGATGGAAGATGGAGATGATGGGAGAATCCAAAAAGTCCCACTGGTACGTTGTGCGTACGCTGACACAACGCGAGGAACTCGTCTCCCGCCTCATCAGCAGACAGATTGAGCAGCCGGACAATGATGATGTGCATGTGGAAGAGGTCATGGTGCCGACGCGGCACGTCAAACTGCTGCGAAAAGGGAAAGTCATTGAGAAAGACCGGAAGCTTTTCCCGGGCTATGTCTTTGTCAGAATGGTCAGAACGACCCATACCTGGTTCGCGGTCAGGTTTACGTACGGGGTGACCGGATTTGTCGGAATAAACCGCCGGCCGACGGCCATCTCGGCGGAAGAGGTGGAGCAGATCAAAAGGGTGCGTGCACCGGAGAAGATCGATCTTCGGGTGGGCGACAGGGTCGTGTTCCGGTGGATGCTTGAATATGCGCTGGTCGGTCTTCCGGAGGGCATTGAGATGACCATCGAGAAGGTGACCGACGATGAGCGGATTCTGGAGCTTTCACTGACTCTGGCCGGCAGGAAGAGCGTGCTCAAATGCGACTATGATTTTGTTCAGGTGATGAAGGTCGGGGAAACCGAAGCGGAGCAGAGCGGCCTGATGTCATAAGGCCGGTCCTGACATTGCTTTTTTCCCGCTGACCGAGTACAATATGGATACTGCACAGGGTCTGCGCACGCATATGTGCAGATTCTGTTTTTATTTGGAGAAACGTCATGCAGCGAAAGAAAGGATTCCTGGCAGCGGCACTGGCTGCTGCGCTGATCATCGGGCTTGTGATCGGGTTCCGCGTCCTCCGGAGGACGGAAGTTCCGGAGGAGGGAAACCGGATCCGGAACGGCAGTTTCAGCGAGGTAAACGGTTCAATGCCCGAGGACTGGGAGACCGGAATGTGGGTGACCAGTCCGGGAACCTCGTTTTTTGAAGTGGTTACGCTTGAGGACGGGTCGAAAGCCGCCCTCATCGAAAATGCCGGCAGCAATGATGCCCGGTTTGAGCAGACGGTCTCCCTCAGCCCCGGAACCTTCTACCGTTTCAGTGCAAAGGTCATGGCAGAGGACTGCGGGGACGGGATCGGGGCCAACCTGTCCTTCCTGGGAACTTACGGGACGAGCATGGACCTGCACGATACCGGCGGGGAATTCCGGGACATCACCCTGTATGTTCAGACCGGCGCAGATCAGCGGGAGGCCACGGCGGCGATCCGCCTGGGCGGATACGGTTCGGAGAATACGGGCAAGGC
>CACXHF010000420.1 GCA_902767305.1 uncultured Eubacteriales bacterium | reverse complement strand
TGCAGCCGGGTTCCTGCAGAGCGCGGTCGGGCTGATCTGCATTGTCGGCGCCAACGCGATTGTCCGGAAGATTGACCCGGAAAGCTCTCTTTTCTGAGACGGAGATCGGAGCGGCTCCGGCGGCAGGCCGGAGAAAAGTACAAGGAGGCGAAGGGATATGAAAGCCATTGTGAAAGGACGGAAACATCCGACGCTGAACCGGTTCGGGCCGGGCGCTCAGGCGGTTTTTCACGGCCTGCTGGGGCTGTTCTCCCTGCTGTGCATCATTCCCTTTGTGTTCGTGATCATCATTTCCTTCACATCGGAGGAGAGCATCCGGACCATTGGCTATTCCTTCCGGCCGCTGAGCTGGTCGCTGCAGGCCTATGAGTACACCATCCGGCTGGGGGATCAGCTGTGGCGAAGCTACCTGAACTCCTTCCTGATTACGATTGCGGGCACGGCGCTGAGCGTGGGGATCTGCGTGCTGTACGCCTATCCGCTGTTCCGGCGGGACTACCAGCTGCGGGGCTTCTTCAATTTCCTCAGCTTCTTCACGATGATTTTCGGCGGCGGCCTGGTCCCCACCTTTGTCATTTGCAAGAGCGTGCTGGGACTGTCGGACAACTACGCCGCGCTGATCGTGCCGATGCTGTTCAGCCCCTTCAACGTGATCATCATGCGAACCTTCTTCCAGACCGCGGTTCCCACGGAACTGATCGAGGCTGCGACCATCGACGGCAGCGGGGAATACGGGACGCTGACCCGGATCGTGCTGCCGATCGTGACGCCGGGAATTGCGACCATCGCACTGCTCAATGCGCTGGGGTACTGGAATGAATGGTTCCTGTCCCTGCTGTATATCAATAAGAACATGGAGATCATTCCCCTGCAGTACCTGCTGATGCGGATGCAGCGGAATGCGGATTTCCTGGCCAAGAATTCCTCCATGCTGGGGGCGGACGCCTCCCGGGCGGCCATGGAGCTGCCTTCGCAGACGCTGAAAATGGCCCTGGTAGTGTTCATCGTGGTGCCCATTGCCTGTGCGTATCCGTTCTTCCAGCGGTACGTGGTGGCGGGACTGACCGTCGGGTCGGTCAAGGGCTGAGTCTGGTTTCTGATATGTGGATGCATATTCAAAATAATCTAATTACTTAAAGGAGGCATTTCCCATGAAGAAAATCGTATCTCTGTTCCTGACGCTGGTCATGCTGCTGGGCCTGTGCGCCGCCGTCCAGGCGGACGACCTGCCCACCATCACCATCATGTTCCATGGCAGCAACGTATCCGACGACAGTGCTGTGCTGGAGAAGGTCAATGAGTACATCGCAGACAAGGTTGGCGCAAAGCTCGAAGTCATCTGGGGCACCTGGGGTGACTTTGATGAAAAGGTGGTCAATACTCTCGTCAGCGGCGACAGTGACGTGGACATGGTGTTCACCTGCTCCTGGAGCGCGGATGAGTACAACAGCTATGCCAAGAACGGCTATTTCGTAAAGCTGGATGACCTGATCGCCAAGTACGGCGCAGATCTGAAAGCGGCGATTCCGGAATCTCTGATGCAGGCAGCTACCATCGAGGGAGCGGATGGCATGGGCATCTATGCCGTGAACGGCTTTAAGGACACCGCCACCCAGAACACCTGGGACGTGAACGTGACCCTGCTCAACGAGCTGGGCTATACGCTGGATGATGTGAAAAAGCTGGGATTCTTCGGCTTCGGCGAGATCTTCGCAAAGGCCAAGGAAGTCAAGGGTGACAGCTTCTATCCGTTCCTGGTCGAGCCCATGGTGGCCGAGCGGATGGTGACCAATTCTATTATTATCGCCGGGGATGTGGGCAATACCAACCTGCTGAGCCTGTACCTGAATCCGGAGGATGTGAGCGCGGAAGGTGCCTACGGCAACCAGATCCTGAACAAGTTTGCCACGCCGGAGTACAAGGCTTTTGTGGAGAAGATGCATGAGTACTATGAGGCCGGGTACATCAATCCCGCCCTGGCCGTGGCCGAAACCTCCAATGACACCCGTACCAATGCCCAGAAGACCGCAGATTACCTGATCGGCACCCAGAGCTACGCCTATGGCTATGAGTTCTCCGCCGACGTGCTGGCCCGCGGCGTGGAAGTGGCCTTCGTGCCCTGCACGGATGCTTATGTGGACACCACCGCCTCTCAGGGCGCCATGATGGCCATCAGCTCCGCTTCCGAGCATGTGGAGGAAAGCTTCAAGTTCCTGGCTCTGCTCAACAGTGATCCCTATCTGATGACCCTGCTGAACTATGGCGTGGAAGGCATTCATTATACACGGAACGATGACGGACTGGTTGTCTTTAACGCGGATGCCCGGGCAACCTATTCTCCCTGGACCAACGGCATGGGCAACGTGACCATCCTGCCGGACACCGAATCCGAGGGCAAGGGCTTCCGGGAAGCCTTCAAGGCCTATTATGCGGGCGCCAAGGCCGTCCCCGCGCTGGGGTATGTGTTCGACAACAGCGCGGTGGCCAATGAAATGGCTGCCCTGAGCAATGTGGCTGCGCAGTACGCGCTGGCGCTGGACTGCGGCGCGACCGATCCGGAGACGGAGCTGCCGAAGTTCCTGGAGGCGCTTGAGGCGGCCGGCATGCAGACCTATCTGGATGCGGCCAATGCACAGCTGAACGCGTACCTGGGAAAGTAAGCCCCTGACAGATGTATTCTCCCGCCTCTTATCCGGCCCAGTGAACCGGATAAGAGGCGGGAGCTTCTGTTTTCCTGCGGCAAAAGCCGCGAATGGCTCTGATCCGTCTGAGATACGCCGCATCGGATCGGCATCCATGCGATTTGACGCGTCTTCTGTTTTCAGATTTCGCAATGGCTGCCATGGTCAGCTTCAGGTAATCCTCATCCGCTGTCTTGTCGGCGATGAATTCCTTGTGCGTGTCCCCAATGGCATACCAGCGGCCTGCCCAGCACAGGGTATCCGTTGCCATAGCAGGTTCA
>CACXHF010000419.1 GCA_902767305.1 uncultured Eubacteriales bacterium | reverse complement strand
GTCTGCAGGTACCATTTTTGATGCTGGGACACCTATGCCAGTCTTTCGGGTGACACTGACGATGGACCTTTCTCTAAATAACCAGACGATTACAATGCAAGGAAAAGCTGCAGAGTGTATGCGGTTTGTCGATATGAATCTGGTTGGAATGAGCAGCGACAAGGATATGAAACTGCTGGACATGGAAGGCAATCAGATAAAAACATTGACTACCATGACTGATAAGCAGATCAAAATTATACCATTTCCAGCATCAGAGGGTGAAGGTACGTTTTCCTTTTTTTTTTTTCTATAATCAAAGGATGCATATCAGGCTATGCTTGAGGAGAGTACAGCAGGAATCATTCTGAACACATTGCTGTTAAATGATCAAGATAATGAGGCGGCATTGGATATTACAGTCCCCAAACTCTCCATAAACCTTCTGACTGGTGAGGAGGCGCTTACAGATGGTTCGCTTAAAACGCTTTCCTATGAGATTTCGTATAATGAGACTGCTGAACAGCGAAATCAGGGAAACAGTTTTACATTGATCTGTGCGCTTGAAAACCAGATTGCGGATTATACATCTGTAACAGTAGAGCCTTCCGAGGTCAGATGGACAGCAGAGAACAATACGCTCCGTTTTGCCGTGCCGGACCGGAAAATGATTCGCATCCGTTTCAATACGGTGCCTGACTTTACCGGGAAAAAGATGGTTCGGGCTGTTGTTTATGCCGGAGCTTTAAGAGACGGTATACAGAAAGAGGTAAGGTATTCTCATTCCTACAGCGACGATGCAACGGTGTATGCGGATATTCTGACAGTAGATGCGTCGAATCATTCAGAGCGGGTTTCCGGAGCAGAATTCGAAATATACTGTGACGGCAAGCCGGCTAATCTTTCAGGTCTCATCAGGCGGGTGCAGACGGATGAAAACGGTTTTGCACATCTTTGCGGAGAAAAAGACGATCTATCCAATGCTTACAGCTGGAGCCTGGTTAAAGATACAAAGTATGAGCTGAGAGAAACGAAAACACCGGCAGGATATCTGCCTCTGAAAGCGCCGATTCCGGTAACAATCGGAAATACGGCAAATGCCGTTCAGGGGCTTTATCGATCTCACGATACGGTGTTGATTCCTTACCGCGAAGGGGTTATCTGGCGGCTGGAAGGATTCTATACGATGAACGGCAGAGAAATGCAGGAGGACGAGGAACGTCAGTTTTCCCTTATCCCGCTCTCGGATTCCCTAATGGACGATGAGAGCGTTATTCTCCCATCAAATCTGACGACAAAACTTTCCTCCGGAGAAGGAAATCTGTTTTCTTTTGATTCTGTGATTTTCCTGAAAGAAGGTGTGTATGAATTTGAAATCAGACAGGACAATCTGATTTCAATGGGAATTCAACATCAGGCAGATCGGGTTCTGGCTGAGGTAGATGTCCGTCGTAACGGAGTGATGAATACTCTTGAAATCTATCAGGTAACGATAAGAGCGGAAAAAGATGGGATCAGTTCAGTAATGTCCGGGCTTTTGCTCACAGACGAATATCTTGCAAAAGGTGAGTATACTGTCAGTGGAAGAATAACGGTTGATGAGGCAAATCCTGCAGGTGAAAGTCTGTATGCAGTGATGCTGCAAAATGGAAATGAAATTGCCAGAACTGTCTGTAATTCGAACGGGGAATTTGCTTTCAGACCGATCTCGTTTCTGAGCAGCATGGAAGATCGTTCTTTTTCAATTGAGATCAGTCCGGGAGAAATCAGTGAACAACAGAAAAGGCAGGGACTGAAGAAACCGGATACAAAAGTTGTTTTGAATCTGAACACGATGGACGATGGAAAAGGACACATGATCGTTCAGTCGGATTATGAGCAGGAAATCCATTTTGATTACTGGCATGAAAAAAATCTCTCCATTCGTTTCAGGGAACATCATAAGCCGACTACACTTGAAGAGCAACAGTATTTACTGACCGTGATTACTGACTGCGATTTTCAGAACCCTGGGGTGCAGATCAGAAACGGAAAGCAGATGAACGTTCAGGGGATAAAAGATAACGGGAAAACCGTGTTCCATTTTCAGACAATGGATGAGGACTGTATTGAACTGACAAGTCTGCCTGTAGGTACCCATTATATGATTTCTCTTGACGAGCATGACGAGAGAACACTGGTCGGATTTACCTGGGACGGGCAGAGCTATACTACTTCATCCATGGAAGGGACGATCGGGAAAACACTGCCTGATTACGAGATTTTGGCAATATATCCAAGCGGCCTTTATCTGCCGAGTGCGGAACTCATCTGTCTGAATGAAATCGAACTGGAACGCTTTCCTCCTTTTGAACTTTATCCGGGAGATGAACGTACGGAAAAGGCGGTTAAAGAAGGATGGATCGAAATTCCGGAAAACATTCGGGGAAAAGCAGAACAGTTGGACAGTGGAAAAAGGACCATTCGTTTTACAGATGTAAACGGACTGAGCAGCGGAATAAACATTCACTGTGAGGGGGAGTATCAGTTCAGAATTGTACCGGTTCAGGACGAATCAAGTCTGTTCTGCTGCCAGAGGGATTCTGGTTTCCTGAGAGTGAGCGCTTATTGCAACGGTTCAGATATTCTGCAGTTTTCAGATGAATGTCCGAAGATTCTGTGTTATGGAATGGAATCTCTTGCTCTTTCGATTGAAGGAGCTGCATCAGAAGAAGAATTTGAAGTGGCAGCTTCGTTTGTGAGTGAAACGGTTCATCTGGAGGAAGAATCGCTTCAGATGTTCCGAAATGGAACGAGAGAAAGCCTGATTATTGAGGATGGTGCTGCTCTTCTGAATGTGAAAAGAGGAGACTCTATTTCATTTCTTCTGCCTTCCGGTACCGGATATTCCTTTGATCCGGTTTCGAATGAAAACAGTTCGATGGAGCTGATTGCGGATGATACCGGTATGAGCGGTACGCTGGATAATCCGGCCACCTGTATACTGACAGTTTGCCGGAAAGAGGCAGCCGTGAGTCTTACAATGACGCAGAATACAGTGAATTCGAGTGACGGGGAGGTACAGTTTCAATTTTTTGAAAAGAAGACCGACACTCTTGAACAGACGAATCTTGATCTCAGTGTTATGCGTAACGGTTCATCGGAAACACTGAAAAATGGTTCCATTACTGTTCGAAATGGAGATACGGTCTTAGTAAGCGGACGGATTTCCGGATTGTTCTGTAAAGTGATTGCTGCTGATGCGGAAAATCTGATTACACAGATGGCTGAGGATGAATCCGGATTTGCGGAAAAGACAGAACTGTGGACGGAACTTCGCTCCGGGAAAACCCGGCATATTTCTGTGGTACGCTCTGAAGCAGTGTTTGAGATCACGGGTGTTCTTGAATTGCTTGGAGGATCATTGAAAAAAGGAATGTTTGAAGTTTTGATTGATGGAGACGGTGAGGAACAGGAAATACTGAAATGTGCGGATTCTGCAGATGGACAGTGGTGTTTTAATAGCCATCGCCGATACATGAATTCTCTTGGAACCCAAAAGTGGTATATCCGTTCCAGAATGCTGGATGAGCTGCCGACGGTTATAGCAGATCCCACTGAGTTTACAGTAACTGTTACTGCAGAACAGGAAGACGCCGGAACAGTGTCAGTGACGCAGCGGGTCTCCCGGAAACTTCAGAATGGCAGCATGCAGGAAACAGATGAGATCCGGTTTACCGATGCCTGTCTGTTTCCGGTTCATCTGTCAGTTAAAACGGCAGAAATCGATAAAGCTGTTTCCTGCGTTATTACCGTCATGAATTCCGGAAACATGGATCGTTTTACCTACGCAGTTGGTACAAGAAACGGAACGTTTCGTTCCGGTGAAAGCCTGTCTCTTTGCAACGAACAGGCAACACTCTGGCTTCCGTATAAGGCACAGTATCGGTTCACGCCACAACTGCCCTCAGGGTTTGTAATTGAAAACGTAAACGAGGTACAGCTTTCCGGATATGCCGGACCTGATTCTGTTAAAACAGAGCTGCTGTGCAAATACAAGCCTTCTGTCTGTCTAAATGGACAGAAGCATACGATTCCGGTTCAGGTTAACTTTGAAGGGGAGGAATGGACGGAGGAACAGTTTGTTTTCTCTTTGATTCCAGCGGATAATCAGACTCTTGCAGAGATAAACAAAGGTTTCCAATTCAATAATAATTCCGGAACACTTCGTTACGTCGCCGATGCAGAACAACGCCAGTTTACTGTATCAGTTGTTACGGAAAACGCCGATAATGCTGCCGGCATTCAGGTCCTTCAGGGCGGTGAGTACAGATTTTCTCTGAAACAGATAGAAAAGACGGATTCCGGAATCGGCTATGACGATTCGATTCGGGAATTAATCCTTGAGGTCAGAGATGATGGAGAAGGACATCTTTATCCGGAATTTCATCAGGCAGACGGTGATGGTGCGGTATGTTTCACCAATAAAGCGCAGACACTTTTGCGTGTAACCTGTGAGGTGGCCTGTCAGGAAGGCCAGTCATATGGACTCGAATCGGCTCAGAAAAGAAAACTGCCGGTTTCTGTACAGATCTCGGAACTGAAAGATTTAACAGTCACAGTCCGAAACGATGGAAAAGGTGGAGGTACAGAGCTATCGGTTCCAGTACAGGGAAACAGAATTGAACTGTTACTGAAACATGGTGAAACGGTTTATCTGACAGGACTGCCTGTAGGAAGCCGATACACAGTCGAATCCGGAAGTGCACTGAACGGATATCTGACACAGGAACCTGTGAAAACAGGAAAACTTGTATACCATAACGACAACAAAGAAACGTTTCAGTTTATCTATGCACCGACAGGAGAGGTAACGGTTAAAGGAAAAGTATCCTTACTCTACAGAAAAAGTCTTCCTGGCGAGAAAGCGCACTTTGTAATGAAACCGGCTGATAAATTTACCAGAGAAAAATTCGAAACGGGATACCAGCTTGAAGCAGAAGCCCTGCTTGAAAATATGCAGGCTGGAGAAAAACGGAAACGAATGGCCAAGACAGCATTTTCCATTCCCCGGGCAGTACCGGCTGCTTCCTTCAGCTTTGACCCGATTGTCTTTAAGGAGCCGGGACAGTATATATTCAATCTTTATCAGATAAGTGGAAATATGCTTGATACAGTTTATGATGATTCTGTGTATCAGATACGGATACTGGTAACAGACCCGAACCCGGGATCCGGAATGCTTCATGCGGAATATGTCATACTGAAGGACGGTATTGAATCGGACCTGTCTTTTTCCAATGCATATGCGGCATCAGGTGAGGCTGTAATAGAAGGGACAGTTCTTCTGGAGGGACGCAGAGCTTTGGCAGATGAGTTCACATTCGTTTTGCTGGATGAAGAGGGAAGACGAATAGGCAGTTGTTCGAACCGGTCAGACGGTGGTTTTACATTCCCTACAATTATTTATGATGCATCGGATATTGGAAAAGTCTGCTACTATCGTATACAACAGCTTTCGGGCAGTTCAGGCGGAATAATATACGATGAACAGGAGTATCGGGCGATAGCAGCGGTCAAGGATCTGGGTAAAGGAGTTCTTACACCTGCAGTCGCCTATCTGTCTAAAACCGGAGACGGCCGTTGGTCGCCTTCTGATGAAATACGCTTTTCAAATCGTTATCAGGCTGAGGGAACTCTGGAGATTTCTGGAGATGTACGAATGCTGGGCAGACCGTTTCTGCTGGGAGAGTCAATCGAAATGCAGCTGTTTCAGGAGACAGATTCAGATGATTGGACACAGATCGATACGGTGTTCCTGAATCCTGGAACCGGGAATCGTGTTCAGTTTTCCTTTGAAGATGTTGAATTTACGCTCAGTGATGTTGTAGATGCTCCGATGAGATATAAGATTGTCATACTGACTGGAGAGAATGATGATATCCGCATTGAAGGAAACTCGGAAAGGGTATTTCAGGTAGACATTGCGGATAATGGAGATGGTACTCTTGAACTGACCAGTTCACTGACTGAGGAAAAAGCTTCTTTCACATTGATGGGACTGACATCGAAATCTGTTCGTTGTGAATTCGATGATGACAACAATGCAAGCGGATTGAGGCCGGAGAATCTGATGGTCAGAGTTCTCGCCAATGGAAAGGAAAACAGCAGAATCCAGCTTTCGGATGCGAATGACTGGCAGGCAACAACAGGGACTCTGCCAATGGCAGACGAAAAAGGAAATGAGATCACTTACAGTCTGGAACCTGAACGCGCCAGACCGTATGGGGTCACCCTTTCTGAAGATGATCCGGATATGGCAGTCCTGACTGCAAGATACAGGCCGCACTTTGGATCGGATGACAATGTACTGGTTCATTTTCTTGCACCGGAAACAGGTGACAGAAATCCGATCTGGAAATATCTGGTGGCATTGAGCTTTTCAGGACTTGTTATTGCTGTAACACTTCACTACAGAAGAAAACACTGATATATACAGTGTCAAACAGGAAACTGCTTTTCCCTGCCCTGTGAGAAAAACGTTTAAAATTTATTCAGAGGCAGGGATTGCAGATACTGGAAGGGAGATTGTCGTATGAAAATGATTTTTCGGAGATCTTTTTTATGCTTCTGCTGGTATTTTATCCTGTTTAACATCTGTTTGCCGTCAGATGCTTTGGCAGCAAAAAAAACATCATATAAAATTACTTATTCTTTTCGTTCAAGTAACAACGATATTCTTCTTGATGAAAATAATATTCCCGAAATGATTGTATTTAAGGATGAACTTCCTTCGTCAGCAATCTCAGAGAGTGAAGTGGATTTTTTATCGAAGTTTAAGAAAGAGACATTTCAAGACGAATCAACTATCTGGACATTTCATAGAGTAAATCCGGAAAAAGTTGAGAATATTAGTCAAAATGTATCCGTAACAGTATATTGGGAACCGAAAGCGAAAGAGGAAAATCAGGCAGTCAATTGTAAGATATCCTTTTCTTACAGGTTTGATGTCGGATGGCGTGAATGCATTGCATCAGAAACAGTAGAGGCAGAGATTCCGCAAAGATTTCCTTGTCCTCAGGATTATGAAGCTTCTCAGAACAGCAATGTAAACCTTGATGAAATAAACAGGGTCTTTGCAAACGCCGAGATTGACGATACTGAAAATGACGGAGTATGGACGACGGAAGGTTATAAAAACAGTAACGGAAATACTCATTTTACGGTTGTTGGAGATACGATTGTTAAGGCTGTCTGGAAATTTAAAGGAAATAAACACCCTGTTCAGTATCTTGCAGTGAGTGCAGATGAAACAAAACCTTTTCCGGAGAAATTGAATGAGAGAATACAACCGGCTGTTTCCCAGACAATAGAGAAAGGCGACTGGGTTCGGGCGTATGCACCTTCTGAACTGCAGATTGAAGACGGAACGGGAAAGTGGTTTTTCTGCGGATACAATCAGTCCTTTCTGATCGGTCGTAAGGAGAATAACGCGTTCGTTGGGAAATGGATATATCTGGAAGAAACACCGAAGGTTACCTACAAATTCATTTCAGTGACAGAAAATACAAGTCTGCCGGAGGAAATCAGGCAATATCTGCCGGTTGACACGCATTCATATGATAATGGGGATATTGTTACTGCAATAGAACCGATTGAAACGAAATACCAGTCAAAACATGGTGAAGATTATTCAGCTGCAGATGAATACTGGATGTTTATCGGATATGATTCTGAACAGAAAACGATGGATGATAAAAAAATTGAATTTGTTGGAAGCTGGAAAAAAGTCAACGAAGGTAATCTTATCACGCTTGTTTATGCATCAGCAGATGAAAGCGAGCCGATTCCGGACGAATTGTATGAGCGTGTTTCAGAGGACTTTAATCTGGATGAATTGCCGGAATTTTCACAGCTTTCGCTGCCTGAAAACAGAAAAGTATTTGAAACAGCTGACAGCATATGGACATTTGATCGGTTTGTCTATAATAAATCCAGTCAGAACCAGGCTGCTGAAATGTATATTGGGTACTGGAAGTTTGAGGAAAAGAGTCGGGAAGTATCGTATGCAGCACTTTCTTTGACAGAGGAAAAGGAATTGCCGGAAACGATCAGCAG
>CACXHF010000418.1 GCA_902767305.1 uncultured Eubacteriales bacterium | reverse complement strand
TCCAGCGTCAGATCAGAAAGAGTCTTATGCTCGCTAATGCAGTGTGCGACCAGTTCACCGGAAATACGGTGTGCATCCCGGAATGGAATTCCCTTCTTGACCAGATAGTCCGCACAGTCAGTCGCATTGGTAAACCCATCCATGGCAGCCTCTGCCATGCGTTTTTTATTATAGGTGATTTTAATGAACATCGCAGTAAAAACGGCCAGACAGTGCTGAACAGTATCAGAAGCGTCATAGAACAGCTCTTTGTCTTCCTGCATATCCTTGTTGTAGGAAAGAGGAAGTCCTTTCATGGTTGTCAGCAGACCCATGAGTGCGCCAAAGACGCGTCCGGTTTTCCCGCGGATCAGTTCCGCAACATCCGGATTCTTCTTTTGCGGCATAATGGAGGAACCGGTGGCGAAAGCATCGTCCATCTCGATAAAAGCGAATTCACTGGAACACCAGAGAATCAGCTCCTCACAGAAGCGGGAGAGATGCATCATGGTCAGAGCAGAGGCCTGAAGGAAATCCAGGAAGTAGTCCCGGTTGCTGACACCGTCCAGGCTGTTCATGGTAATACGGCTGAATCCGAGAAGGCTGGCAACTTTTTCCCGATCAAGCGGATAGGTGGTACCGGCCAGTGCACCGGAACCCAGCGGCATTTCATCTGCCTGTTCATAAGTAAAGGCGAAATGGCGCATGTCACGCAGAAACATTTCCGCATAAGCCATAAGATGATGGGCAAGGGTAATGGGCTGTGCATGCTGCAGATGGGTATATCCCGGCATTGCTGTATCCAGATGCTCCTGTGCCGTATCCAGCAGAGCGCTGAGCAGTTTTCTGAGCAGTTCCATGATTTCTCTGCATGAATCCATGACGATCATGTGATTATCCAGAGCCACCTGGTCATTCCGGCTTCGGCCGGTATGCAGCCGTTTTCCGGCTTCACCAATGCGTTCAATAAGCAGCGTTTCCACATTCATATGGATGTCCTCTGCATCAACCGTCCAGGTAATGCTGCCTTTACGGGCATCTTCGAGAATACCGTTCAGCCCGTCAATGATTGCCCGGGTATCTTCCTCCGAAAGGATTCCCTGAGCACCCAGCATCGTAGCATGGGCAATCGATCCCAGAATATCCTGTTCATACATTCTGTTTCCGATTTCGACACATTCATCAAATTCTAGTACCATCTGATCCGGATCCTTGCTGAACCGGCCGCCCCATAATTTCATTGAATTCCTCCCGTGGATTCATTGTTGTCAGAATCTGTTTTTCGCTGGATACAGATGTCCTGCGAATGTGGCAAGTATAGCATGAACATCTTTGAAATGCAAAGAAAACTGTATCTGATACAACAGACTGCACCACGTCCTGTTTCTGATTCTCATGAGACACGATCGAGAAGCAGTTCGACTTTCGACAGAAATCCGATGTCAGTCAGGCATGATTAGCCGGATGCAAAATGCCGAAAATAGAGGTTGACATTCTGTCCGTACCGTACTATGATGTGTAGCACACTACACAAAAAGCACAGATACAGAAAGAAATACCGGTCAGAGGAGAGAGTCTGAACAGAGATGAGGAATTATGTACGAAAATGATATCGGATTGCTGATCAAACAGATCAGCAATCTTGTACGGATACGCGTGGATGCTGAGCTGAGTGCCTACGATATGACACTCTCGCAGCTCCACGTTATGCGGTGTCTGGATGAAGCAGGCGGAGAAACGACACTGAAAACAATAGAGCACACTCTGAAAGTATCGCATCCAACCGTAGTAGGATTGATTTCAAGACTTGAGAAAAACGGCTATGTAACGTCTCTGAACGGAAATGGAAAGCAGAAAAGCAAGCTGATTCGAATGACCGAACGGGGACGGCAGCAGAAAGCCCGACTTACAGAGAACCGAAAAAACACTGATGCACTGCTTCTGCGGGGATTCAGTGAATCGGAGAAAGAATCCCTCGGCCAGATGCTGCAAAGGATCTATCTGAATATTCAGACAGCAGAGAACAGCGAAGGAGGAAACCCCAATTGATTAAGCGAATGAAAACACTGGCAGGCAGTATACGGGAGTACAGGAAGGCATCCATCCTGACACCGATGTTTGTCGCATTTGAAGTAGTTCTGGAATGCATTATTCCGTTCCTCATGGCTCGAATGATTGACCGGATGACAGGGGAAAGCCTGAACCCCATTCTCGGAACCGGCGCAATTCTGATCGTGACTGCCATGCTGTCACTGTTCTGTGGTGTCATGTCAGGCAGGTATGCTGCCACCGCCGGCTGCGGCTTTGCCAAAAATCTACGGAAAGATCTGTTTTACCGCATTCAGACCTTTTCCTTTTCAGACATTGACAAGTTTTCGACGGCGTCTCTGGTAACCCGTATGACAACAGATGTCAGCAATGTGCAGAACGCCTATCAGATGCTGATACGGATTGCGATCCGTACACCGATGATGCTGATTTTCTCCATTGCCATGAGTATTGCCATCAGTGCCAGAATGTCCCTGATCTTCTTTGCGATTCTGCCGATTCTTGCTCTGGGACTTTTTCTGATCTCCCATACCGTACTCCCGATCTTCAAGCGGATCTTCGTGCGGTATGATGCCCTCAACAACTCCGTTCAGGAAAATGTAGCCGGCATCCGGGTGGTCAAATCGTTTGTCCGGGAAAACTATGAACAGATGAAGTTTGAAAAGGCAAGTGAGGAAGTACGCAGTGACTTTACACATGTCGAGCGAATTCTGGCTCTGAACTCGCCCATGATGATGACCTGCATGTACACCGCAATGCTCCTGGTCAGTTTCTTCGGCGCCCGTATGATCATCCTCTCCGGAGGTACAGACCTGACAACCGGCCAGCTGTCGTCTCTGATCAACTATGGAATCCAGATTCTGGCTTCCATGATGATGCTTTCCATGGTCTTTGTCATGATTACCATGGCTTCTGAAAGTGCAGGACGAATTGTTGAGGTACTCAAATATAAGAGCACGCTGGTTTCACCACCCAATGCCCTGAACGTCGTCAGTGACGGCAGTATTGATTTTGACAACGTCTCCTTCCGGTATAAATCCGGAAGCGGACAGGATGCCCTGTCTCAGATT
>CACXHF010000417.1 GCA_902767305.1 uncultured Eubacteriales bacterium | reverse complement strand
TTCATGGAGATATTTTCCGGAATATATTTGCTGCGCAGATTCAGACATTCGTCAGACTCGATACAGGACCGGTCATTTGCCCCATCCGGAAAGTACATGATACAGCTTTCCCAGGGCTTTCAGCATACAGATAGAAGAGAAAAACGGGGCGGATATCGGTATCTGACGGTTCAGCGCCAATTTCTGTGGAAATCTGAGTCCCCGTGAGACTAAGCAGATTGAACAGATCCTCTTCTTTCATTTTCGTCCTTTCTTCGTGATTCAGTTAACCGGGCTGAGTCCGAATCACTATGGAAAACGTCTTCTCCTGCCTCCTGATTTCTAATCAGGCTTCGCGGAACAAGTCTTCTCAGGCAGAAAATGTATGCCTCAGGCAAATCAGATACTGTCCTCCGCACAGGTTATACCGGTATGCCTGCACGCAGCCCGGTTTATGATCTGACAGGCTCCTTTGATGAGCTTATTCCTGCAGTCATTCTAAAGATCCTGAGTCATCTTGTCCATGCGGATGCAACATGTGATATAATACTTTGCGAATCGTCTGTTTCAACAGTATCCATCTTTTATCTCCGCATTTGCCTCGCCCCCATATATACGGAAGCCCGAAAGCTCTCTTTTCTGCGGGGAAAGGAACGCAGCCTCAGCCGTTCTCCAGAATAACGTGCATGAATATGCGGCTGAATTCTTTTCTTCCGATAGAAAGTCACCTCCATGCGGACCGGTTCTGTGTCAGAATGGTCAGCATCACCGGCAGTCTTAGTCCGCTGGCAGCAGGTTCCCGCTTTGGTCTTTTACGGGATGAATGTTGAAATAAGACGATCCGCAGGGACTGTGACTTCATCTGCGCCAGGAGCCTGAAGCATGTGCTGCCTGCCGGTGCAGAGACGCCGACAGGCATAAGCGGTTTCTCTGCTTCGTCATGATTTGCAGTAACGGAAGCCGTGATATGGCCGGTCTGGTGCTCGGCAACGTTGGGATCCTTCAACCCATTGTTCCAGTCATCACTGTCCGCCGCTGCACGCACAACTCCCATGCAGTTTCCGCTCGGAGAGTTTGCCGTCATAGGCACCGTCAGGCCGTTCAGGCTAAAGGAATTGGTCCGGTGCATCTGCACCGAGCTGCCGGATAATGGTTTATAATAATCATCCAGTGCCGAAGACAGATCCGCATTAAAGGAAGATGCATGCGCCTCCGGACTGTTCTTTCCGGCTGTTGATCGCATGATATCCCCGTCCTGGCCGCTGGCTGCTTTGGCAGGCGTCATCGTCGGTTCTGAGGGACTGAACCTCAGGACTGAGGCATCTGCCCTGAACAGCGACGGGCAGCGGAAATGATTTGGCTGCAGAATCAGACAGCCCCTTATTCTTAAAGCACTAAAGCGGGACGGACACCGTATGCATCAACGGCAATCTGTCTGAAAACTGAAATGCGTCCGGTTCTTTTTTGCAGCAGGCATGTGACAGAAAAAGAATTCATTACGATAAATGCATATACAAGAGGATCTGACAATGAATGAACATAAGAAAAAATACGGCTGGACCGACAAGGGCATCGTCGGCATGCTTCTGGCTCCGCTTGGATTCATCTTTCTGACCCTCGGCACCCTTTTCTGGTATTACAAGGTTGGCAATAACCCGTCTGACCCGCAGATTTTTCTGTATGTCTTTGGCGGTATAGGGGGCTGTCTCTTCCTTGTGGGCATGGCCCTCCTGCTGGCTGACCTGTACCGGCGGATGCTCCAGCGCCGTGCCTATGAGAGCGGCTTTTATGTCATGGCGAAGATTGCCGATGTCCAGCGGCAGAGGAATATCAACATAAACGGGAGAAACCCTTACAAGGTGGAATGTCACTATACCGATCCGGCCACAGGCATACTGCATGTTTATTACAGCCGCTACCTGTATACCAACGTGGAAGGTCTTTTTCTCTCCGACCAGGTGCCGGTTTACATTGATCGGGAGAATGACAGAACCGGCTTTGTGGACATCGATGCGGTTTTGCCTGACATTCAGGTGCACAGGTAAACAGGCAGGCCTGATCTGCTTTCGTGCCGGGAATCCGGTGTCAGACAGGTTTAATCCTTTCCGCCGGCTTTTCATTTTCACGGGATTTGCACCGGACCTGCCTGCGCGATGTTCTCCGGCGAACTGATTCGCCCGCCCGGACAGGAAGCGAATTAGGCCATTGTGCTTTCCCTGTCCGAATTCTGCCGAGACGCCGTTCCAATCTGGGCGTCTGTCAGGAATGGACACAGGCCTTTTCCTCCCGTGCACACGTTTCGCGTCCCTCTGCTTCCGCGGACAGAGACACTGTCAGTCGTGAGTAAAACGTCTTCCACATTTTGAACAGACCTGTCAGGACTGAAATGATCAGCGGAGAACACGCTGAGAAAGGAAACAGGCATGGAATGGATTTGGTACATCATTGCCGCTCTGGGAGCAGGCATCGGCACAGGTCTGGCAGGTTTGTCAGCAGCTACCGTGATGGTACCCATTCTGATCGTGCTCTGCCCCTCCTTCTCCGGAGAAACCGGCGCATATCAGGCCACCGCCATCGCATTGGCTTCAGACATTCTTGGTTCTGCCGTGACCACCTGGACCTATGCCCGTCACAAAAACATCGACCTGAAGCGTGGATGGATCATGCTGGTATGCATTCTGACCATGTGTACGGTGGGCAGCTATGTGGCCTTTATCGTAGGGAATGTCGTACTGGGAAGCTTTACCCTGTTTCTGACTTTCTTCATCGGCATCCGCTTTCTTGTAAAGCCGGATACCAGCCGGAAAAATCAAGCCGGCAGAGGCGAAAAGCTGGACTGGAAAGGAGCTGCCGTCTCTCTCTTCTTTGGGCTGACCATCGGCTTCGGCACCGGATTTGTCGGCACAGGCGGCGGAATGATGATGCTGATCGTCTTCACGGCTTTTCTGGGCATGGAACTGAAAACGGCAGTGGGCACCAGTACCTTCATCATGACCTTCACCGCATTAATCGCCTCCGTCAGCCATATTCTCATTCATCCTGCCATTCTGCTGGACAAGTGGAATGTCATGCTGCTCTGCATCACAGTGGCGACCGCTGCCAGTCTGGTATCGGCACAGTTTGCCAATCGTGTGAAGAACCGGACCGTAGGCCTTGCCACAGGCATTGTGCTCACCGTGCTGGGTGCAGCCATGCTGATTCTGAACTTCCGGGACACCCTCTCCACATTCAGTCTGTTTACGGACACGATGCACTGTCTCGGTGTCTTGATAAGCTATATCATTCCCTGTGTGCTGATTCTGCTGCCTGTCCGTTTCCTGACAAAAATCCCCTCCTTTATCTACCGCAAGCTGCTGCATATTGTCGCTTTTACCTGCGTTTCTCTGATGATCCTCGCAGCAAAAACCTGGCAGGCTGCCGCAGCAGCTTCGGTCCTGATTGCCCTTCTGATCTGGCCGCTGCTGAAAGCGTTTGAAAGCAGAGCCTGGTATCCCAAGCTGTTTGTGGAAAAAGGATCCGGCGAAGTCAAAAAAAGCATGCTCATGCTGTTCCTGATGTTTGCCGCCCTGACAGCTGTCTGCTGGGGCTTTTTCGAGCAGCCGCATCTGGCTGCGGCAGCCATCCTGATGTGGGGAACGGGTGATGCGGCAGCTGCGCTCGTGGGGATTCCGTTTGGGAAGCACAAGATACATTTTTACCTGACAGACGGGAAAAAGTCCTGGGAAGGCAGCTGTGCAATGCTGCTTGTTTCCTTCCTTTCAGGACTTGGAATACTCCT
>CACXHF010000416.1 GCA_902767305.1 uncultured Eubacteriales bacterium | reverse complement strand
GAATAACGCTGCCCGGCTTCCAGCTTTTTTGACGTTGGCTCATACCAATGCATGATTACTCCCTCCATTCAGCATTGCGGCAATTTTAATGCAAATTTGCATAATGCATTATAACACGGCAAAAGCAAACGGTTAATGCATATCGGCAAAAATTTTTGCAATTGCCGATGTGCACTAGTCGAAAAAAATCAGAGACCAGTTAAAAGCCTTAAGTCATTATTATCATGGTACTCGCTATGGAGACTGCATTCTGCTGTATGATTCCACAGATTAGATTGTTGCTTTATAATTGCGGACATAAAGAACGCGAGTCATTTTTTGAATCATCATTTTCATCATCAGGGGTGTGCAGGGGGAGATCGGGCAACGTATGGGCTTTTCTGCGGGAACGGTGAATCAAGCACGAGGTGTCCGCCGGGTGCACTGAGAATCTGACGGAAACTCTGCTTTTCCCGGAAGGGAAAGGAAAAAAAGGAAATCCCCCGAAAGGGATTTCCGACAGACAGATCGAATTACCGGATGACTTTCTCGGTTTCTGCATCAAACAGGTAAATGCTTTCATAGGGGATGGAGAAGGTGATCTCAGAATCCATCTCAGGGGTATCATGCGGTTCTACTTTCAGGATGGCTTTCTCGTCGCCGGCTGTGATGTAGACGTTGGTGTTGTCGCCGAGCATTTCGGTCAGTTCAACCGTCGCTTTGAGAGAAATGGCGCTTTGCTGAGTGCCAAGGATGATTGCCTCCGGACGGAAGCCGAAGACCACGTCCCTGCCCTCATATTTGCTCAGCTCCGGACGGTTGAGCCCGGCCAGCGAGTATTCTTCGCCGAAGATGCGGACACAGTTGTTCTGGATCTTCGTGCGGACAAAGTTCATCGGGGGCTCGCCGATGAAGCCGGCGACAAAGACGTTGACCGGATTGAAGTAGAGCTCATAAGGCGTGCCGATCTGCTGCACATAGCCGTCTTTCATGACGACAATCCGGTCAGCCATGGTCATGGCTTCGGTCTGGTCATGGGTGACATAGATGGTCGTCGCACCGGTTTCACGGTGGATCTGTGTAATCTCAGAACGCATGGTGACGCGCTGCTTGGCATCCAGGTTTGAAAGCGGTTCGTCCATCAGGAAGATGCCGACCTTGCGGATAATGGCACGGCCGACGGCAACACGCTGACGCTGTCCGCCGGAAAGCGCGCGGGGCAGACGATCGAGATAATCGGTCAGGCCGAGGATTTTGGCAGTCCTTTTTACCTTCTCTTCGATAACGTCCTCATCGACGCCCTGCAGAGTCAGTCCATAGGCGAGGTTGTCATAGACGGACATCTGAGGATAAAGGGCATAACTCTGGAAAACCATGGCAATCTGGCGCTCGCGGGGACCCATTTCATTGGCCCGCTTTCCATCGATGAGGAAGTCGCCTTTGCTGATGTCCTCAAGACCGGCTATCATCCGCAGAGTAGTGGACTTTCCACAGCCGGAAGGGCCGACAAAGACAATAAATTCGCCTTTTTCGATTTCCAGATTAAAATCGTGGACTGCATGGAAGCCGTTGGGATAAATCTTGTTGATATCTTTGAGTGTCAGGTATGCCATGTTGGAATGCCTCCTGTCCATTGATTGCGCAAAGCGCGTTATATGAGTAAAATCGGATTCGGGATTGGCCGGGAAAAGAACCTGTTTGAAATGAATCATAGACAAAACAGGGGAATGTCTGATAAACTTAAGTCAGAAATCTGATTCCGGGAGGGTGCCGCTGTGAATACGATTGGTGATGTCGGAAAACATCCGCTCAGCTATATGACGGGTCAGCACCGTCATTCGATGTGGGAATTCATCTACTGTACCGGCGGTACCGGAATCGTGAGGTTTGCCGCAGGACAGCTGGAATTCGGCAGGGGAATGACGGCGGTCATCCCGCCGGATCTGACGTATACCCTTGCGTTCAAAGGCAGCTTCACCAATATTTACGTCCGTATTCAGGATGCGTTTCTCTATCAGAAGAAACCGTTTGTCTTCCCGGACAGGGACGGATTCGTGCTGAATGCCTTTCAGGCGGCCAGTGTGCATTACACGGAGAAGAACAGTGCCACTTATGCCGTTCTGAGAGTGTACTGCTACCTGATTATGACGTATGCGAAAACCTCGTATAAGGAACAGCTTCGCAGCGAAACGGTGAAGGAGATCATTGACGATATCCAGAAAAATTACGCCAACGTTCATTATGAACTGGACACGTATCTGGAATCCCTTCCGTTCAGCGAGGATTATATCCGGAAACTGTTCAAGAGGGAAGTGGGGGCAACCCCCCACCGCTATCTCTCGGACCTGCGTCTGACAGCAGCGGAGGGATGGCTGAATTCACTGGGAAAAGAGGCAAACATTACGGAAATTGCCCGCCGGTGCGGATTCCGGGAACCGCTGTATTTTTCAAAAATGTTCAAGAAAAAATACGGTCAGAGTCCCTCGCATTACGTGGCGGAGAACGGCAGGAAAATCACCCCTGAAGACGCTTGATCTCCGTATAGCACAGCAGGAACGGCGCAACGCCCTTGGCGTCATTTTCCACGATCGGTTCTGAAATGTAATAAGCGTATGTGCCGTCACGCCGCCGGTTATTATCCGGACCGAGGCCGGCGACCAGACAGATGCCGCCCAGATTCAGGGCATCCCCGTTAAAGGAAAGATATTTGTTCACAATGCCGTCGAAGGTCCTGGCACCTTGGACGGCATATTCTTTTGAAAGAATGCCGAGACGGGCGCCTTTCAGCATTGCATAGGCGATCATGCTGGAACCGCTGGTTTCAAGATAGTTTCCTTCGCGTCCGGCCTGATCCACCACCTGGTAGTACATGCCGGTTTCGGGATCGGCATACCGGACGAGGCTTTCCATGAGTTCACGATAGATAGTGGTCAGCGTATCCCGGCTGGCGCCGTTCGGCAGCTCTTCCAGAATGTCGATCAGGGAAATGGTAAACCAGCCGATTGCCCGGAGCCAGAAAGAAGCGGAGCAGCCGGTGACCGGATCTGCCCAGAAGGCACTGCGCGTCTGATCATACCCGTGGTAATAAAGACCGGATACCGGATCGCGCATGTGATCACGGACCTGACAGAACTGGGAAATGGTATCGGTATAATTGCCGGTGCCAAAGGTTTTCTCGTAGAGCACGTAGAAGACCTGACCCATGTAAAGTCCGTCCAGCCAGACCTGATTCGGATAAATAGCCTTGTGCCAGAAGTTCCCCTCGGCAGTTCTCGGCTGTTCCCGGAGGGCTTCCATCAGGCGGTCGGCCGCCAGACGGTACTTCTGCTTGCCCGTTTTTTCGAAGAGCCGGAACAGGACGCGTCCCTCGTTGATGTCATCCAGACTGTGCTTCCGGCTGTCAAATGTCCGAATGCTTCCGTCCTCCTGCACAAAGGCATCGATAAAGGATTCGGCAAAATCGGCATAGCGGCGGTCGCCTGTGATATCGGTCATGGAAAGCAG
>CACXHF010000415.1 GCA_902767305.1 uncultured Eubacteriales bacterium | reverse complement strand
TCGGTATTTTACCGAATTACGTGGATCGTTTTGCCTGCGACTGGCATCGATTTTCAACCACAGACCCGAACCTACCGTGCGACATTATATATCAACGCTGATAAAAAAGCAAGTAATATTTGTGAAAATTTCCAATAAGTCTGATTTTACTGAACGAAGCCATTATTATATTTTACTGATATATTATAATAAATTATTATTATAGTTCATAAAAATATCTTTCGTCTTTATTAAGGTAAAAAATGACAGTCAGCGTTGTGAAACGCAGCGTTTTTCATCTGTCAATCTGCAGGATTCCAAGGATATGACCCGGAAAGAATTCCCAGATTATGCCGTTTCTTTATCGGAGAGCAGCATTCTGTTCTTTCTCTGTTCAGTGTGTTTTCGTCTTAATGTGAAATACTGCAGATGCCCAGCCTGATGCAAGGGACACTATTGCGTTACCAGGAAAGCCTCGCTGATATTGTCACGCAGTTCCGCAAACATGATTTCGAGGTCTTTTGTCAGCCATTTGAAAAGGCTTCCGATCATCAGTAGAAGAAGAACGATCGCCAGTACGGCAAAGCCGCAGCGTATCACATCGGTCATCCCGGCCAGAACCTGATAATGCAGCACCTTATTCTTTTTCTTTTTCATTTTTCCCGCCTCTCTGTATCCGGGTATCAGACATAATCCATCCAGGTTCCATCCGGTTCATCCCGTCCGGTCAGTTTTCCGTTTTCCAGAAGATTCCGGAATCCCTGCTGCCGCAGCACCTCATAGGTCACAATTGCGACAGAATTGGAAAGATTCAGGCTTCGTGCCTCTTCGATCATCGGAATGCGGATACATCTGTCATATACCTTTGACAGCAGGTTTTCCGGCAGTCCCCTGCTTTCTTTTCCAAAGACCAGGAAAACATCTTCATCTGCGGGATAGTTTACCTCTGCATAGTTATGGGCAGCTTTTGTACTGGCATAATAGAAGGAATGCCCCATCCACTTTTTCATAAAGCTTCCAAGATCCGGATATACATCCACATGCACCATATGCCAGTAGTCAAGACCGGCCCTTTTCAGATATCGGTCTTCCAGTTTAAACCCAAGCGGTTCAATCAGGTGAAGCCGGCTTCCTGTTGCCGCGCAGGTTCTGGCAATATTACCGGTATTCTGAGGTATTTCCGGTTCGACCAGTACTATATGGATCATATCATTTCCTCCGACAGTATTGGATACATTCCATAACGGCATCCCTGTAATCAGATCTCAAAAACGAGGATAGCACTTTTAAAAGCCTTTACGGCCGAATCATAATAACGTTCCCCGTGACAGATTACCTTTTTGATTGTTCCATCCTTGCACTTCAGCCGGTGAAAGAGATAGGCAACATCTCCTTTTTGGAACTGAGCATATACCTGCTGCCGATACTGCTGAAGATCGGCTTCGGGAATCAGATCAAACTGGTTGATTATTCCAATCGTCTCATCTTTTGAATAACCGGTCATGGTTTCAAAATAGTTGTCCGCCTCAATGATCACGTCATCAATATCCAGCGTATAGGATGTATAAAGAATCGGTGCAGTATTCCCTGTCATCAGATTTTCCTGAACCATGTTTCCGAAAATCCGGATATCTGCTGCATCCGTCTTTTCACCCTGGGCAAGTTCAGGGGTTTCATCGAGCATGGTTAGAAACTCCATAGCAAGATGCGGATCAAACTGTGTTCCGGCATTATCGTGAATTTCCTTTTTTGCTTTGTCTATAGTAAGTGCTTTGCGATAGCTGCGGTCATTTACCATTGCATCATAGGAATCCACGACAGAAATAATTCTTGAAAGTATAGGAATGGCTTCTCTTGCAATCCCGGCAGGATAGCCTTTTCCGTCCCATCTTTCGTGATGGCATCGGATCATGTCTGCAATCGGTTTCAGCTCATCCGATGACATGGCAATCTGATAGCCTTTTTCCGCATGACCACGGAGTACAGCCCATTCTGAATCAGTCAGTTTTCCGGGTTTATTCAGGATCTCCAGCGGTACCGAGATTTTCCCGATATCATGAAGGAGACAGAGAAGACGAAGATTGGTCAACTGAGAATCACTTAGTCCGATTCTCTTTCCTAGAAGCTCACCCATACGCCGTGTGCGCTGGACATGCTGCTCGGTATCCGAATCCATTTCCTCCAGTGTCCGGACCAGAGAGGCCAGCGCATGTGATCGTTCTGAATCGTTGCTGAGCATTTTCTTTACCTGCAGTGCATATTCGGCTTCCTCGATTGCTTTGTGAATGGGAGCCTTTCCGCAGAATTCTGCACTCTCATATAAGCTCACACGTGTAGAACCAATTCCATAAAACACGTTTTCACCGGATGCGATGATTACAGCATCAGCATACTTCAGAATTTCATCTTCTTCACAGTTTGAACAGACAGCAATAATCTCTGCCTCATCTCCTCTGAAAAGATGCGTCGATTTGGGAAAATGATTCCTGATTGTGTCTACCAGAGAAACAATGCAGGTATCTCCTTCCTCTCTTCCTCGCAGATGGTTGATCTGTCTCAGACCGAGAATGTCAAAAATCAGAATCTGAGACGGCTTTCCTTCCTCAACAAGTCTGTTCAGGAGAATTTCCTGATCGCTGCCATAGAAAGCATTTATTTTCAAAAGACCCGTCAGCGGATCAATCCGCTTGTTCATGGAAAACACCTGTGCCTCAGCATAGCTGTTCTGTAATCTGTTGTAGTATTCCTCTTTTTCAACATCCACAATGTAGACGTAGAACATGGCTTTCCCGTCTTTGCCGTGAAGAAGGTGACCAAAGTCCTCAATATAGCGGATATTTCCACGCTTTGTGATAATACGGTAACGGACATAGTCATGGCGTTTTCCGCTTTCAAAGGTCTGTGCCAGTATATTGCTCTCCACCTGATCCAGGTCCTCAGGATGCACCATTCCCCGAAAGCTGTTTCCGGTATACCGGCGGAAATCCGCTATATCTGTACATTCAAACAGATCGATCACATTGGGATCAGCAAAGAGAATCTCCTGACTTCCCAGTGCATTGTACACAAAGAAGCCGCCTGAAAAACCTGACGGAATCGTATTATCGTAGATAGATTCCCCCAAAACCTGTTTCTGATCCGACATGGATTCTTCCTCCTGTAAAAAGCTCAATTCCGACATCTCTGTTTAATCAGGTCAGCTATTCCCGGGAAAGAAAGACCGAATCTCCTGCCGGTACAGATTGATCCGGCATCTTCGGATTATTTCTTTTTCGAAAAAATCACTCTGAAGGTTTCGATCAGCTTCTGATGGTGAATATGGGTGGCATCAAAATGAACCGTTCCAAAAGCTGCCTGCATGATCGGGCCAGCACCAAATGCACAGATCAGCGTTCCGATTCCGACAGGACCGCCCAGAAGCCCGCCAATCAACGTGGCCATGGAGAGAAGCGCAATGCTGATCAGTCCGATAGGAACCCGTCTGAGGCGTTTGGCCACTCCCACCAGCAGTGTATCCCTGGGTCCGCATCCAAGTGCTGCTGCCATGTATCCGTACTGCGTATAAGCCAGAACAACCAGTCCGAAAAGCATTACGGGAATTCCGGTCAGGGGTGATGTGCAGGGTTTTATCAGGTGAAGCGCATTGAAAAAGTCCACAGATTTTCCTACAACCACCGCGTCAATAAACATAGCTATGCCAATCGGCTCATGAAGTATCAGATCGATGATCAGAATGATCAGAGACACCGAAATCGAAGCCGTTCCGTACAGAATCCCCAGTGTTTTTGACAATCCAAGATTCAGTACCTCCCACGGACCGGCGCCAATATTCGCCTGAATTGTCAGATATACGCCAAATCCGTTGACAAAAAGGCTGAATGCCGCCAGCAGCATATTGAAAAAAATAGACCGGCTTCTCTGATTTTGTCTGAATTCTGTATTCATACTGATGATTATCTCCTCCGGCAGATGCCGTGTCTGTGAGTTCGGTGTCACATTCTCTTCGGCCAGTCCGTCATCCGGAATCTGATTTCTGCAATTCTGGCAGTTTATGCCTGTCCGTCAGGCAGATGAATGGCAGCCGCCTCCGCCACGGACCGAATCAGCGAAGATGATTTTTTGGCAGCTCAACAGTCAGCCCTTGAAAATGAATGAGATCTTCGCATCTCCATCATTATAAAAGATATCCGGTATTCTGTCATCACCAAACAGGCAGTTCTGAAAATAAAAATCTCTGCGTTTTTGCGGAATGCTTCCTTTTTCTTTTCTGATCCAAATCATGTCAGGCATTGTCACGTCTGTGAGACAGTTTCCTGAAAGAGCGGCGATTTGACTTTTGGCAGTTCCGCGCTATAATAATCCAAAAAAATGATACCGGAACCGGCATCATCTGTATTTTGCAAACGCCTGAGGAGGTCATTTTATGCCGTCCAATCGTGAAAACAGTCGTCGGCAGAGCAGTAAAGCAGCTTTTTGCGGTCTTATGGTTGCCCTTTCCATCGTTCTCATGCTGGCGGGAGGAATTATTCCGGTTGCCACCTATGCGGCACCGATGTTCAGTGCTGTCCTGCTTCTGCCGATTATGTTTGAATATGGCCGCAAAATGGCCTTTACCGCCTATGCCGCGGTCTCTCTCGTCAGCCTGTTTCTCGGGCTGGACAAAGAAGCCGCTTTCTTTTACCTGTTTATCGGGTATTACCCGATCATCAAATTTCAGCTGGATCGTATTCCGAAAAAGCTGTTCCGAATTGTGTTGAAACTTCTGATCTTTAACGGGTCCTACGTGCTGATGTATGCTTTTCTGGGTTTCATCCTTCATATGGATGCCATCATCGCGGAATTCGGCGAGATGGGAACCGTTATGTTCATCGGCTTTGCAGTGGTTCTGAATCTGTGCATGTTTCTTTATGACCGGCTGCTCTATCCGCTGTCCATAATATACTACAACCGGCTGCGCCCCAGACTGAAAATCGGAACCCCCTGAAATCAGAAAACTCCAAACAACGCATCCACGTCCTGATCATCAATGATCCGCGTGGATTTCTTTTTTGCATTTTTCAGCATGATGCTGACTCGGCTTTCAACGGCTTTTGCAATAAAATTGCTGGGGTCCAGTCCTCGCAGAACAAAGAATTCCATCGGATCCTCATCCAGTCTCAGTCCGATACCATACATGGCTGCTGCCACATGCTTGCACATGGATGCCCAGTCGGGGCAGGAACAGGAGAAATGGATTTCCCTGGGTGTCGGAAACAGACCGTCCCGTTCAAAGAATATCGTTTTCATCTCCTCAGGGAATTTTCCATTCATCAGTTCATCCAGATTTTTTACTTTGTTGAAGCACTTATCTTCCAGCTTTTTCAGCTGGTTTTCATCGAGCGGATCAATGGTTATACTGATCTTATAAGGCCTGGCGGAAGATCCCTGAACAATAGCCATCACATTTCCCCGATTTATCTGCAGGTCCAGGACGGCATTCGCGCGGATGTAAGATCTGCCTCTTCCAAGACGGTTTGAATAATCTGCATAGCGCTCAAGGTTCTTGCACCAGGAGATTCCCCACCAGCTGTCACAGACATTTCTGCTGCCGGATTTTGCATGAACCGGATGCAGGATGATCCCTTTTGCTGCCTGTTTCCGGATATATTCCTCTCCCATGCTTTGCAGCTGAGCCGAGGATGGCTGAGAGAAATACCCGCCGTATCCATACCTGCCGTATCCATACCTTGACATGATCACACCTCCAGCCGCATCATGTTCAGCAGTTCATCATCGTTCATCTCTGTGATCCAGTTTTCCCCGCTGCTGCCGACAATGCTCCTGGCCAGTTCACTCTTTGAATTGATCAGTTCGTCAATCTTCTCTTCAATCGTTCCACTGGCCACGAATTTATGGACAATCACGTTATTCTTCTGACCGATGCGGAATGCACGGTCTGTCGCCTGATTTTCAACGGCCGGATTCCACCAACGGTCAAAATGAACGACATGGTTGGCTGCCGTCAGGTTAAGACCGGTGCCGCCGGCTTTGATGGTCAGCACCATAAAAGGAATATACTTTTCTCCGTTGAACGCATCCACCATCGCCTGACGGTCTCTGACACGTGTTTCTCCGTGGAGGACCAGCCCGGGTCTGCCAAATACCTCCTCCAGAAACTCCTGAAGATACGGGGTAATTTCACGGTACTGTGTAAAGACAAGAACACGCTCATGTTTGTCCCGAATGGTCTCACAGATGCCACGCAACACTTCAAACTTACCGCTCTCTTTTTCAGCATATTCGGTAAGTCCCAGGTACTGATCCGGATGATTGCAGATCTGCTTGAGCCTGCTGATGGTTGCCAGCACAAGCCCGCGGCGTTGCATTCCATCCACGTTGGAAATCGTCTTTTCGAGTTTCTCCACCTGTTCTCTGTACAGAGCAAGCTGTTTTTTCGTCAGACCGACATAATCGACTGTCTCCACCTTATCCGGCAGATCCGAAATAATGTGCTTGTCTGTCTTAAGCCGCCGCAGGATAAACGGCGAAATCATCCGTTTCAGTTTGAGATAGCCGTTTTCTGAATATGGAAGTGCCTTGGCATAGTCGCTGAATTCCTTTGCTGTTCCAAGGAGACCGCGATTGAGGAAATCAAACAGTGACCAGAGGTTGGTCAGATCGTTTTCAATCGGTGTACCGGTCATGGCAATTCGTCCCCGGGCATTCAGTTCTTTAATGGCTTTGGCCTGCTTGGTTCCCGGGTTCTTTATTGCCTGCGCCTCATCCAGAATGATATAGTCCCATTGAATTTCTTTCAGTGCTTCGATTTTCCCAGCCATGGAATATGTTGTCATGGTCACAAATGCACGGCTTTCCGGGTCTCTCAGGCGTTCGCTGAGCCGGGGACCTGTCTGTCCATGCAGACGCAGAATGGTGAGGTCCGGTGTAAAGCGGGCTGCCTCTTTTTTCCAGTTGTCCATCAGTGTGGCAGGAACGACCAGGAGAATCCGTGCCTCTTTTCGGATTGTCTGCAGATAATCAAGGAAAGTGAGAATCTGCAGGGTTTTTCCAAGGCCCATATCATCCGCCAGACAGGCACCAAATCCCATCTGTCCCATTCGGCAAAGCCATCCATAGCCGCTGAGCTGATATGGCCGCAGTGTGGCATGAACATTGGCCGGCATCTCCGGAGCTTCCTCTTTTCCCGGATTCCGGAGATTTTTCAGCATCAGCTGAAGCCATCTGCCATTGGTCACCTCGACGCCTTCCGGCATTTCCTTCTGACGTGACATACCGCCCTCCATCCGGAGGGCTTCCATCATGGTCAGGTCTCCTTCATAATCATCCATCATGTTCAGCAGTTTGTTCAACTGTTCATGATTGATTTCAACCCATTTTCCTTTGATCATCGTCAGCCCTTCGGCCATCGAGAGCAGTGCCTTGATTTCAGACCGGGTCAGTTTCTCACCATCTATCGTAAACTCCGGCTTCATGGAAATTACGGATGACAGGCCCAACAGGGAGGGTTCTTTTTCACCGAGACGAACGGAGACAGAAACGGAGGATGCCCGTCTTCGCCACCAGTTGGGCAGACGACAGCAGATTCCTGCCTTCTCAATCCCCTCCACGCTTTTGAGAAAAGACCACGCTTCCTCACCGGTCAGTTCCAGTGCATGAAGCAGTTCACCTGACTCCATAAACTGGCCGATCAGGGATGACGCCTCTGCCGCCTGATTGAGACAGGAGAGCATTGCTACCAGTTTGTCATTCTGCCCCTTGTATTCCTTCAATGCATAGGAAAGCGGCTGGTGCCTGACTTTGCCCTTGATCCGGGTCGTATAGGTCGCCATGAAGGCAAAGGGATGCTTTTCATCGATTGTTTCTCCGGGTTTTTTGTTTTCTACAAGGTGAAAAAACACTCGCTCAGGAATGCGCATGTTCTGACTTCGCTCAGTCAGGTACATCTCTACCGTCCCGTCATACGCGGCAATTGACTGACAGAAGTGTTCAAGCAGACGTCTGTATCCGTCGCTCAGCCACTGTTCCGTCACAAATTCCGTACCGATTCCGAATGGAACAGATGCCAGAAGATTTTCGCATTCCAGTTCATCAAGACTGATGGATGTCTGTTCCCGGGTAATCTCCAGTGCAGCCTGTGTCGTCAGAGTCCGGACAAAGGATGCGGCAAAGGTATGCAGAAAAATGATTCCGGGGCTGTCATCCTTCCCAGCCGGTTCAAACCCCATCTGAAAAAGAAGCGCCCATTTGTCTTTCTCATATTCCTCACGCAGAAAGCGGGCCCTCGGAGTCAGATCTGAATCTGGAATGTCCAGAATAAACCCGTCCGAAACAAACACCACGGTGATTTCCTGTTTCGGTTTCCTGGCTGCCGGCATCTCATCCACCTCCCCGAATCCTGTAGAATTGTGTATTACTTGCTTTTGATATTGGGATCGATCAGGTCTGAGTGTCCGATTCCCATAAGTTCTGTCGTCGCCCGCGGACTGGTATTGCCGCCGTTATAGCTTCCGATACGGGTAATCTGTTCTCCCATGAAACACATGACAGCGGTCTGACCGCCATCGATATTCAATGCCTCTACGCATCCATCCGCCATCAGATGATCCGCCAGAAACTGAATATCAACGCCGATTGCCTGATTCCGGATTCGTCCCTCCGCAAGGATCATGACATACTGTCCAGGCTGAACCATGCCGATCGCCGCTCGCGGCTGAGGTGTAAAGCCGTTTTTCATGGTCTTGAGGAACGGATTGTATTCCCCTTCCCGAATCAGATACGGTCCAAAGGACCAGACATCCACAGCACCGTCTGCAATATATTCCGTGGCTTCCCGCTCATCCGAGTGATACACTGCCCAGCGTCCGTCCTCATACATGGCCATGGTATCCAGATTGGGGAACTGACGGCGGTTGGCCTCAGGTGCACGGTCAAAAAAGATCTTTCCGTTACGAATCACAATGCCGATCATCGTCTTGCGTCCCAGACGATAGGTATAATAATCGGTGTTCATGCCAAAGACTACCTGATTTTCCTTGGCGATCAGTTTCGCCTGTACATGCTTGTTCTGTGGTTTATCCGGGTCATACAGGATGGAGCCAAAGTGCTCACGGTCAAGATCACAGAATACTCTTGCTTTATACCAGGTCAATACGGCGTCCGGCTCAAAAATCCGATCGACCCGGACAACCAGGGTTGGTGAGGCATAGAACCAGATCCCATTGTCGGCATCTGCAACAACCCACTCGCCGCTGACGGCATATCCCAGTTCATCTTTCGGTGTTCCGGCCAGTTCATCCGGCCATTCCACGTCCGCATACGGTTTGCGCGGTCCTGACTGTTCTTGCTCGAGAGCAGACACTGAAGGTGCTCCGGCGTCGTCCATATTTGCAACTGTAACCTGTACCGGGTCTGTCTGCAAATCCGCTTCCTCCGGGCTGCCGGCATCTGCCTCGTTCAGGGTTTCCTGCTGAATTCCCGCTTTTCCATTGCCACCCGGCTCGTCAATGACGATATCCAGGACCGGCAGCGCCGGAAGCGCCTCCATGATCTCCGTCGGAATCATCTGCGGCGCGTCCGCATCGGCCTGTTCAGGATCGGGAGCTTCAGACACCGGCAGTTCTGCGCTTTCCTGTTCTTCGGTTTTCACCTCATCCTCTTCCGGCACAGGCTCCGGCTGACTTTTGTCCGGTTCAACGGATTCAGTTTCTGAACGGGCATCTGCAGGATACCGCCAGAGATTGCCGGTTATATTTTCAACGTTCTCGAGAAAATCTCCACCGGCCACATCAGGTCCGACGGTCGTATAGACCAGACCAAAGTCTGCACAGCTGTTCTTGCCCTCATCTGAAACAACAAAATTCGTTGTTGCCTGTGTCACATGCAGCTTATAGGCCTCTGTTGCAGCCTCAAGACCCGTTCGTCCCTCCTGCGTACTCAGAGGAACCCGCCAGTTCATATGGATCGGATTCTCACGGGCCAGATGCAGGTAGACCTTCTTTACCTGCCATGTCCCATAGAGTTCTGCTGTTTCAGGGCAGAAAGATGGATCGCCGGCATTCATTGAACAGCGCAGGGCAGCATCTGCACAGACTTTATGTGCTCCGTGTCCATATTCGCCGTCTACGTCATGTGAGAGAACGACCTCCGGTCTGAAACGGCGGATCAGACCGGATACAAACGCATCTACGTCTTTTTTCTTCCAGATCTGATATCCTGCCTCGAGGGTTCCTCTGTACAGGTCATGGAAATTCCCGATTACCGGATAATTCCGCACGCCCATCGACCACAGACCATTGAGCAGTTCACTTTTTCTTGTCGTATTGGAGTAGCTCATATAAGCTACCACCACGCTCATTCCACGCTCGACGCCGTAATCGGGAATTGTGCCGCCAAAGAACAACAGTTCATCATCCGGATGCGTTGCCAAAAGGAGAATATCCGCTTTTTCCTGTGTCGGCTGCCAGTTTTGTACCCAGTCCGGAAGATCTCCGTCGCCGAACACAAACACTTCATTGATCTTGAACTTTGCCTTTTTCCCTGACGTGTCAATCAGGCGAAAATGCGACTCACTTCCAAGGTCCAGAAGCGTATTGGCATATTTCATTTCCCCGACGATTTTTGTTTCCCATCCGCCGTCCTGTTCTACCTGAATCTCCCAGTTCAAAGGTTCCTCGCCAAAGCAGATATAGAGCCATCTGGCGGTTTTCCCGGCAGGTGTCCGGAATTCCAGATAGCCGTCTTTTACCTCATTGCTGCTCTTTCCTGGCCAGAAACTGGTATATAGGCCGTCGTGGACATTCCCTGTATTTTTCCATGCATTGACTGAGGTGATCTCGCATGCTCCGGTGAGATCTTCTGTCGTTTCAGCCATTGCGCAGGAAAACAGCAGGAAGAGTCCCAGAACAAGGCCTGCCGCAATTCTTTTCATATTCCGTCCGGCAGTCCCTGAGGGAATTCTGCCGTTACTCCTTTCTTCATTTAACCGTGAATCCGGTTGCAGAGTACATCGCTGAGCCGGGCCAGAGTAGCCAGATCCAGTGCCTCCGCCCTTGCCTGCTCCCCTATACCGGCCATTTCCAGCACTTCTGCTGCAGCAGACCGGTCAAAGCCGTACTGGCTGATCAGATTATTCAGCAGCGTTTTACGACGGAGCAGAAAGATGCGGTGAAGCATCTTATCAAAAAAGCGTTCGTCCTTTATCTCAATCAGCTTTCTTCTGTGAAAGACGACAAAGGTTGAATCAACTCTGGGTTTCGGCGTAAAACAGTCTGCCGGGACCTCCAGCGCACGTTCCAGCTCGTAATGCATCTGTGCCAGAATCGTCATCGGACCGTAACCGTCCTCACCGGGACCGGCCAGCAGTTTCTCTGCTACCTCACGCTGAACCATAAATGCCAGTGACTGAGCCTGAGGCAATTCACGCATGACCTTTAAGAGAATATCCGACGTGATGTAATAAGGAATATTGGCCGCCACACGAAGCGGTGAATCTGCTCCGAAATGGGTCAGGCAAAGTGCCTGCAGATCAAACCTCAGTACATCCCCATACACAATTTCAGCATTTGAACATTTTTCAAGTGCGACCGTCAGGTAAGGACGGAGACTCTCATCCACTTCCACCGCAACTACTTTCTTTGCACGAAGCGCAAGCTGCTTTGTCAGTGTTCCCATTCCAGGACCAATCTCAAGGACACCGTCCTCCGGTCCTGCTCCGGATGCCTCTGCAACAGAAGCCATCAGAGTGTCATCCAGTATAAAATTCTGCCCGAGACTGTGCTTGGGCGCAAAGCCGGACGTCCGGCTTTTACCTGTATGTTTTTTCACATCGTCCCTCGTTTATGAGCAGCCCTGTCTTCCGGCATAGCTGCTGTTCAGTTCCGTTAAACGGACTTCCTGCGACAGACCGTCTGTCTGTCAGTGAATGCGAACCGGATTTTCACAGTTTGTATCGGAGATAATGAAATGCGGACGGTTTTTGACTTCCATATAGGTTTTTGCCAGGTACTGTCCCATAATTCCCATACACATAAACTGCAGACCACCGATAAAAAGCATAATACAGACTGTAGATGCCCAGCCGGCTACCGGATCTCCAAACAGCAGACGACGTACGGCGACGAAAACAACCATGATAAAGGCGATCAGCATAAAGAGGATGCCCATAAAACTGGCAATGGCCAGCGGCGCCTGAGAGAAATTGACAATTCCGTCAATTGAGTACTTGAAAAGTCCCCAGAAAGACCATTTTGTCGCTCCGGCGGCTCGCTCGACGTTCTCATAAGGCAGCCATTTTGTTCTGAAACCGACCCATCCGAAGATTCCCTTGGAGAAGCGGTTATATTCACTCATCGACACGATTGCCTCGACCATTTCCCTCTTCATCAGACGGAAGTCTCTTGCCCCGTCTACCACGTCCGCATCACTGATCCGGTTAATGAGACTGTAAAACCGGTGTGCGAAGAAGGAACGGACCGGAGGCTCCCCTTTCCGTGTCATTAGCCGCGTAGCAACACTTTCATACGGTTCCTCATTGAGTATCCGAATCATTTCCGGGAGCAGTGCAGGCGGATCCTGCAGATCCGCATCCATTACTGCCACCGCGTCCGCATCTGCGTTACAGAAACCGGCAAACATTGCCGCTTCTTTTCCAAAATTTCGCGAAAAAGAAAGATATCTCACCTGATTATCCTTTTCCGCAAATTCCTTCAGAATATCCAGTGTCCGGTCTGACGAACCATCATTGACAAAAAGCAGCGTAAAGGATATTTCCGGCATATTGTCAATCACTTTCCGGACTGTCTCGAAAAAAACAGGCAGAACCTCCTGTTCATTATAGCACGGCACAATCAACGCAACAGAGCGGATCATCTTATCCTCCGATTCTGATGCGGAGACCAGCTGTCTCCGCATAAATTTTTAAAAAAACTGCCGTTTGAAAACGACAGTTTTTTAAGACATTAATCCTCGTCTTCCTCTTCCTCAGGCAGCTGAGCATTATGATAGACATCCTGCACATCGTCCAGGTCATCCAGCATATCCAGCATTTTGTTAATCTTCTCTACAGTATCAGGATCTGTTACCTCATTGGTCGTCTGAGGCAGCATGGTCAGATCAGCACTGAGGAACTGGTAGCCTGCCTTCTCAAGATTGTCACGGACCGAGGAGAAATCCTCTACCGCTGTTTTGATTTCAAAGGCATCTTCATCTGTCTGCACATCAGAAGCACCTGCATCCAGTGCAGCCATCATGACCTCATCCTCATCCATGCCGGGCTGACGTTCGATGATAATCTGTCCGACATTGTCAAACATATAGGAAACGCAGCCGTTTGTTCCAAGAGATCCGCCGTTTTTATCAAAAATATGCCGGACATCCGATGCCGTTCTGTTCCTGTTATCCGTAAGCGTCGAAACAATGATGGCTACACCGCCGGGAGCATATCCTTCATAGATGATCTCCTCGTAATTGACGTTGCCGCCTTCACCCGCCGCCTTGGCGATGGAACGCTTAATATTCTCATTGGGCATGTTATTGGACTTTGCCTTGGCAATAACGTCACGCAGTTTTCCGTTAACAGCCGGATCAGCGCCGCCGTCGCGAACCGCAATCGCAATCTCACGGCCGATTTTCGTAAAGATTTTTCCGCGTTCAGCGTCTGCCTTACCCTTTTTATGTTTAATATTTGCCCATTTGGAATGACCAGACATCTACTTTATCCTCCCAGATATTCAAAACTTGTTTAAATTACGCGCTATTATAGCACGTTCCCCGTTTTCTGCGCAACACTGATTTGGGAAGATTTAACGATTCACCCTGTGAACCTGAAATGGAAGTGAACATGAGAAGAAGATCGGAGTGTCGACTGAAAGACCAGTCACGGCGATTTTCACATAAGAGCATGAAAAAAAGCCCCTCACTCCGCGGAATGAGACGCCTTTACATGATATCGATACGGTTTATGACTCAGACGATTCGGCCGATGCAGACTGTCAGGGCGTACCAACGCAGGACTGTGTACTTCCTATCCCACACCGCAGACAATGCAGGAATGTGATTTCAGCCTTTAGGAATATGCAGAACAACACGAGTTCCGATCCCGTTGTTCCCCGGATCAATCTGGATGCTTCCCTTGCAGAATTCTCTTATCCGTGCCTCAATATTCCCAAGCGCCGTGTGCGGGTCACCCGGATCAGAGAAATTATAACCGACACCGTTATCACTCACTACAACCAGCATCTCATTTTCCTTTTCCTGTGTCCGGATTTCAATTGTCAGAGGAGCACTTTCCGGATCCATCCCATGTTTCACCGCATTTTCAACGACCGGCTGGAGTGTCAGGGGTGGAATACGGAAATGGACATCCGGCAGATCAAAGACAGCATGCAGCTGATCTCCGAACCGTGCCTCTTCCACTGCAAGGTATGCCTTTGTATGCTGCAGTTCCTCCTCAAAAGGAATCATCTCCGTTTTGACAACGGAACTGAATACCTTTCTCAGGTAAACGGTAAAATCACGTACAACATTCTTGGCTTTTTCCTTGTCCGAATCGATCAGATAATAAATGCTGGTCATTGTATTGTAGATAAAATGCGGACGCATCTGCAGCACTTTGATTTCAAAATCCTGCTGTGCATTTCGTTCTTTCTGTTCCAGGTACAGATCCACCTGATCCAGCATAATCACAATGAGCATTGTAAAAGAGCCCATGATGATTCCTATGGCGGTTGAAAGGATTCCCTCATAAAAGATCTGGACAACGATGGCAAGAATGGGCGGCAGCAGTACCCCCAGCATGGCGATCCGCTGTCGTTTGCTCATTTTTCTGCGCTTCATCCACAGTCCAATCAGATTGATAAGAAGGTTCAGAAACGGAGGTACGAGCAGGTACGGATACAGCACGCCGCGTGTATATTCACATGTTGGACTCACACTGTAAAACAGCGGACTGAACAGAGTGGTCGAGAGCATGAGATAATAAATGAACAACAGGATTGAGGATATCTGCATCAGCGGAGACCTGAAGGCATTTTCCCCGGAAAAATACAGAATAAGTAAGGTGACAACCGGCATTATTCCTGCTGATGAAAAAGCTGCAGCAAACAGTCCGAAAACAATCATTGGCCGGTTGGAGATTATCTCGCCAAAGTAGGAAATAAAGTTTGTCGCCGTATAGAGAATGACGAGTCCGAACAGCAGCGTACAAAGCTTACGGATTATCAGTTTAATAGGCTGGAAAAAAATACTCATGATCAGGCCAAGCAGTGCAAGCATAAATCCTGCAATGCTGACAGAACAGTTGATAAACAGGAGCATCTCATGAGGCATCAGATCGTTCCTCCCGCTGTTGGCAGGGGATGACGCAGCTTCCCCATCACCGCTTTCACATCCTCTGCAATCAATGGTTTTAACAAAAAACCGCTGGCATTCGTTTTCCATGCATCAAGAGAATAATCCGGGTATGCTGTCAGAAAAACGATATTGATCATCGGGTCAGTCTGAAGCAGCTGATCGCTAAGATCCATTCCGCTGATTTTTCCCATTTCAATGTCTAGAAACGCTATATTGACCAGATTATGCGCACAGAAAGAGACCGCTTCCGACGACTTCGTAAACCCTATCACCTCAGCCTCCGGAAGAACTTCCGAGAGTACTCTCATACTCCCCTCAAGAATCGTTTTCTCATCATCCACCATGATAATGAGAATACTTGCCTTCCAGGGTTCTCCCCCGTCCTGAATCAGTTCTGCAACATTCACGCCAAGACAGCCTGCAAGCCGCTGAATGAGTATCAGATCAGGCATCCGGCATCCCGTTTCCCACCTGGCAATCGTAGAACGGTCCACGTACATTTTTCTGGCAAGCTGCTGCTGTGTCATTCCTGCCTTGTTCCGAAGATTACGCAGTCTTTCTGAAAAACTCTCTGTCATGATCGATTCCTCCAACATGATCAGGCCAGTT
Source organism: uncultured Eubacteriales bacterium (assembly GCA_902767305.1). Classification (GTDB taxonomy): domain Bacteria; phylum Bacillota; class Clostridia; order Christensenellales; family Aristaeellaceae; genus Ventricola. The sequence goes on along the minus strand of CACXHF010000415.1, from coordinate 1,211 downwards.
CTGTAAACAGCATGATTCAGTCTCTCCCGGAAACCTCTTTCTCCCGGTTTCCAGGATTCTTTTTTTAGGAAAGAGCTGCCGGTCAGCAGATGCGGCAGCTCTTTGCATGTATTTCATCCGGTCTGTTTCGCTGCAGACAGCAAGTTTATTCCATCCAGATTCCCTGAAGAATCTCAATGGCAAATTCCTGATCTTCTTTGGTCAGCTCTTCGAAATCATCATGGAACTGAATAATTTCGATCAGTGTATCCTCATAAATCTGCCAGACACTGCGAATGTGCGTATCACCGACCGCAAGATAAACATTGCCGCTCTCGGTCTTTCTGATTTCAGAAACAGCAGTTCCTTCCTCGTACTGTGCTGCGATTGTATCAATATAAATCTGGAGCTGTTCATCAGTAGCCTCGTTCAGATTTGCATGTGCCTTAATATCTGCGGGCGTAATGGCGACTGTAACAGGAGCCAGAGAGCCGCGGGACATTCTGGCAAAATAACCGTCAGCAATGTCTGCTTCCTCGATCACATCAATATTCACCGGAGTCTTGAGCGTAAGGGTAACTTTTACCGGCTGCTCAAATTCCTTGCCGTTCTCATCCACTTCCTTGGCCATATGTTCCCAAAGAACAATTTTTTCTTCTGCAGAAGCTGCAGTATCAGCCGCCGGAGTCTCGGCAAATGCAGTGCATACGCTCAGTGCAAAAATCATGCACAGCAAAACAATCAGTTTTTTCATTTTTTACAATCTCCTTTTCGGGTAACTCAGTTGGTTAAGAAGATCATCCGAAAGCGTTAACCGGTTCAGTTTGTACGCAGAAGCAGGGACTTCATGATAAATCCGACGTCACCAGTCGTTTCATCATAAACCTGGCACCAGCTGCCGTTTTCCGCAAGAACCCTAAGTCTCTGACCGTAGTAATAGACACGGCGTACAGGAGAAGCCTTCGTTGCTTCCCAGCGCATGTTTACATAGCTGTTGACCGGGTTAACGATGACATAATAGTTGGCCCCAACAAAGGATTCGTAACTCTGACTGCTGGTCTCATAGATATTTGTTGAATAGCGCGCGCTCGGTTTATTCCGGCTGATATATTTCGTTGAAATATATCCCTCATCCGAACCGCTGTACAGCGTCATTCTGGCCCAGCCGCCGGAAGTAGAAAGGACAGCGATCTTGTCACCGCGATTCAGGTGAGACATGATTTCATAATCTG